>QHSM01000497.1 GCA_003221595.1 Candidatus Rokuibacteriota bacterium
ATCAAGCTCCCGTTCGGCGCGCTTCACCGATCGAAAGAGGTTCACGAATCCTGCGGCGATGCCGAACCCGAGCCCGATCAGCATGAGCCAGGGTGCCGTCCCCAGCCACCGGTCCAGCCAGTAGCCGCCGACGAGCCCGATGACCGTCGCCAGCACCAGCGCAAAGCCGATCGAGGATAGCTCCCCGAGCGCTTTCCAGGTCCCCTGCTCCCCGGACGGCGCCATGTGAACAGGGACACTAGCACATTGCTCCGGAGCCGACAAGCGGTCGCAAGCTCCTGATTTCACTGTTCTGTCGCAGCGTCGCGCAGAAGGAGAGCGGCACAACCTAGCCGAACATGCCGCCCATCCGAGTGCCCGCGATCCGGTTGATGACGGCGACGCTCACGGCCGCCACCACGATGAGGATGACCCCCAGCGCCGCCGCCTCGTTGGCGCTGCCCGCGATGTAGAAGGAGAAGATTCCGACCGTGATGGTCTCCCAGCCGCCGAGCGACAGGAACAGCACCGCCGAGGCCTCCTGCAGCGACGTCATGAACGAGAAGAGCGAGCCGACGAGGACGCCGCGCCAGATGAGGGGCAGCGTCACGTCGCTGAAGGAGCGCCACCCCCGCGCTCCGACGGACTCGGCCGCCTCCTCCATGGATCGGTGCACCAGCAGGAGCGACGCGTACGATCCGCGCACCGTGTAGGGCAGACGCCGGATCGCGAGGACGAGCGGCAGGATGATCCAGAGGCTCGTGAGCCCGCGGCCCACCAGCGGCAGGTCGAAGTGGAACGCCCGGATGTAGGCGATGCCGATGGCGGTCCCGGGGATGGCCAGGATCAGCGTGTTGAGGCCGTCGAGCGTGTCCCGGCCGGGCAGACGCGTGCGCGCGAGAATCCACGCGATCGGCACGCCGATGGCGACGCACACGAGGACGGCGAGCCCCGAGTAGAGGAAGCTGTTCACGATGTACTTCGGCGTCTCCACGATGACGCGCTCGAAATAGCCGAGGGTGTAGCGCAGCGGAAACGGCGTCAGCGACCAGCCCCTCCCAACCGACGCCAGGCCCACCCCGAGGTAGGGGATGAACGACAGGAGCATCACGAAGGAGAGGAACCCGATCGCCCCCGTCTGCTGAAGCGCCGAGAGGCGCCGCCGCGCGATCTTCGAGTACGAGAGCGACGAGTAGTCCTTGATGGCGACGTACCGGCGCGCCGCCACCAGGAACAGGAGGGCGAGCGCCACCATGAGCGCCGAGATGACGATGCCCATCCGGAACAGGCGCCGGTCCACGAACTGCACGATGTTGAGGTACGCCTGCGACGCGAGGAGGTCGTGAACGCCGAGCACCAGCGGGGTGGCGAAGTCGGAGAAGGTCCAGATGAAGACCAGGAGCGCGCCGGCGACGTAGCCGGGCGTCGTGAGCGGCAGCGTGATCGTGACGAGCTTCTTCCAGCCGCGCGCGCCGACGGACTCGGCCGCCTCCTCGAGCGCCGGATCGATCTTGGCGAGCGCGTCCACGACGTTCAGCGTGATCATCGGGAAGAGGTGGAGGGTCTCCACCAGCAGCACGCCGTGCAGCCCGTACACGAAGTTCACGGGCCGGGCAAGCCCGAACCAGTCCTCCAGGAGCACGTTCACGGTTCCGGCGCGCCCCATGATGAACGTGAATCCGAGCACGCCCACGAGGGGCGGCGAGATGATCGGGATCAGGGTCAGATAGCTGAACAGGTTGCGGCCGGCGAAGTCGCAGCGCACGAGCAGGAACGCCACCGCGAACCCCAGCACCGAGGTCGTCACCACCGTGGCGAAGCCGAGCAGCAGCGAGTTCCCGAGCGAGCGCAGATAGTACGCGTCACCGAAGAACGCGACGAAGTTCACGAGCGTCAATCGCCCGCCGTCGTCGCTGAACGCGTCGTAGAGGATCCGCAGCAGGGGGTAGACCAGGAAGACCAGCAGGAAGAGCCAGATGACCGCGACGCCCAGCGCCGGCAGGAGACGGCTCACGCGCGGCGCCGTCGGCTGCCGGACGGCGGACAGGGCTCCCGGGCGGCTCATTCGTCGGGAAGCGTCAGCGCCGCCGACGCCGGGAATGTCACGCGCACCGCCGCGCCCATCGGCAGCACCTCGTGGTGCCACGGGTCGCCCACGTCCACCTTGAGCACGACTCCCTCCCGGACCTCGACGTCGTACCGGAGGGTGCTCCCGAGATACGACGCCAGCACGACCCGTCCCGCGAAGGTGTTCTCGGGGCCGGCACCGAGCGCGATGTTCTCGGGACGGACCGCCACGACGCAGCGGTCGCCCGGCCCGACCCGTGGATTCGGCGCGCCGCGCACGGCGCCGATGGCGGTCTCGGCCACGCGCCCGGACGTGGTCTCGCGACAGGTGCCGGGAAGGAAGTTGTTGGTGCCCACGAAGTCGGCGACGAACCGGCCGGCGGGCCGCTCGTACAGCTCCTTGGGCGGCGCCACCTGGAGCACGCGCCCGTCGCGCATGACGGCGACGCGATCCGACAGCGAGAGCGCCTCTTCCTGATCGTGCGTGACGTACACCGTCGTGATGCCCAGCTCCTTTTGCAGCTTGCGGATCTCGGCGCGCACCTGGATGCGGATCTTCGCGTCAAGGTTCGACAGGGGCTCGTCGAGCAGCAGGATATCCGGATTCAGCACGAGGGCGCGGGCGAGGGCGACCCGCTGCTGCTGGCCGCCCGAGAGCTGCCCCGGGTAGCGCTGCTCGAGGCCCGCCAGGTTGACCTTGGCAAGGCCGGCGGCGACGCGCGCGGCGATCGAGGCGCCGTCGAGTCTCCGGAGCTTGAGCCCGTAGGCGACGTTGGCCTGCACCGTCATGTGCGGCCACAGCGCGTAGTTCTGGAACACCATGCCGATGTTGCGCGCGTACGGCCTGAGCCCGTCGACGCGGCGGTCGCCGAACCAGACCTCGCCGCCGTCGGGCGCGTAAAAGCCGGCGATCAGCCGCAGGAGCGTCGTCTTGCCGCACCCGGAGGGGCCGAGCAGCGTGAACAGCTCGCCGTCGCCGATCTCGAGGCTCGCGCCGGCGACGGCGGTCACACCCCCGAACCGCTTGAGGATCCCGAGCAGCCGGATCTTCACTTCATGGGGCTACGGCTTCTTCCAGGTCGTTTCGATGTCCGAGCGGAACTTCAGCTTGAGCGCGTCGGACCGTTTCTGCGCGACGGCCTCGTCGTAGACGTTCGAGACCGGGCGTTCGAAATACGACCGCACGCCTCCCATGAACTCCACGGCCATCTCGGCGGGCGAGCCCGGCGGGCCCTGGACCTTGTACTTCGGCGTGATCGAAAAGAGGCCGCGGGCGCCACGAACTTGATCTCGAACCCGGCGAGCCTCTCCTCGAACGCCATGTAGGACGGCACCGCGAAGCCGACGCTGTACTCGCCCTTGGCCACGACGGTCGGCACGTCGCGGCTGCGCGCGGTGAAGTGCCCGGTGTTGGCCGCCAGCTTCGTGAGCCACTCCCAGCCCCTGTCCTCGCCGTACATGGACAGGATGACCTCGTAGGTCGCGTTCGACGACGAGGAGCGCGTGGGCGCGCACTGAGCGACCTCGCCGCGGAGCTTGGGGTTGAGGAGGTCGTCCCACTCCCTGGGCTCGGCGATGCCGAGGCGCTGGATCTTCTTCGGATGGTAGACGAGCCCGTACGGCTCGAGCGCGGTGCCGACCCAGAAGCCGTCCTTGTCCTTGAGCGGAATCGGCTTCGGCGTGCCCACCGACGTCGGGATCGCGTCCCACGCATCGCGGGAGATCTCCAGCTTCTGCAGGAGCTTCTGCTCGACGAGCTTCTCGAAGAGCGCCGACTCACCGCCCCAGAATATGTCGACCTCGGGCTTGCCCTTCCACTCGACGATGCGGCCGTAGGCCACCGGCGTCCCCGCCGGGATCGCGCTCACCTTCACCGTGACGTTCCACTTCTCCTTCGCGTAGTCGGCGAACGCCTTGAGCGCCGCGTCGTGGATGAACTTCGACACGGGCGTGATCAGCGCCAGCTCGCTCTCGATCGGCGCCTGCCCGAGCACCGGGCCGGGCGCGCCGCCCGTCGCGAGCATGATCGCAATAACCAGCATGATGAGCCGCTTCATCGATCGTCTCCTCTACGAGACCAACCACCCTTTGGACTTCTCTACCGCTCGACGCCAGCCATCGTACCGCGTCACCCGCGCCGATTCGTCCAATCGCGGCTCGAAGCGCCGCTCGAGGGCCCAGCGCCCTCCGACGTCGTCGGCCGAGCGCCAGACGCCGGCGCCCAGTCCGGCCAGGTACGCGGCGCCGAGCGCGGTCGTCTCGATGACGCGAGGCCGCAGCACTGCCACGTTCAGGACATCGGCCTGGAACTGGCAGAGGAAGTCGTTGGCGGCGGCGCCCCCGTCGACCCGGAGCGCTTCGACCGCGATCCCGGCGTCGGCGGCCATCGCCTCCAGAACGTCGCGGCTCTGGAACGCGATCGATTCGAGCGCCGCCCGCGCGAGGTGCGCTCTGGTGGTTCCGCGCGTGAGCCCGACGATGGTCCCGCGCGCGTACATGTCCCAGTGGGGAGCGCCCAGGCCGACGAACGCGGGGACGAAGTAGACGCCGCCGGTGTCGGGCACCGACTCCGCCAGCGCCTGACTCTCGGCCGCGTTTCGCAAGATTCCGAGACCGTCGCGCAGCCACTGGATCGCCGCGCCCGCGATGAACACGCCGCCCTCGAGCGCGTACGTCGTCCGCCCGCCGATCCGCCACGCGATCGTCGTCAGGAGCCCGTGCGACGAGGCGATCGGCGCGGGCCCGGTGTTGAGCAGCATGAAGCATCCTGTCCCGTACGTGTTCTTCGCCGCGCCGGGCGACAGGCACGCCTGCCCGAACAGCGCGGCTTGCTGGTCGCCGGCGACGCCGGCGATTGGTACTCCGCGCGGGAGCCAGCCGAGATCGATTGTTTCGCCCAGCACGCCGGCCGACGGGCTCACCACCGGCAGCACCCTGCGCGGCACCTTCAAGATCTGGAGCATCTCGTCATCCCAGTCGCCGGTACGCAGATCGAGACAGAGCGTCCGCGAGGCGTTGGTCGCGTCGGTCGCGTGCACGCCGCCACCCGTGAGCTTCCAGATGCGAGGACCAGCCCCGTCTTCGCGCGCACCAGCTCCTCGACGCCGTCGGCCCGGAGCCGGTCGCACAGGGGCGCCGTCCGGCGGCACTGCCAGACGATCGCCCGATGAATCGGCCGGCCCGTCGCGCGCTCCCACACGATGGTGGTCTCGCGCTGGTTGGTGATGCCGACCGCCGCGATCTCGCTCCCGCTCACCCGCGCCTCGGCCAGCGCCGCGCGCGCCGAGCGCTCGACCGTGGACCAGATCTCCTCGGGATCGTGCTCCACCCAGCCGGGCTGCGGGAAGTATTGCGGAAGCTCCGCGTAGCCGCGGGCGAGCACCCGGCCGTCGGGATCGACGACCAGCGCCGTCGATCCGGTCGTTCCCTGGTCGAGCGCGAGGATGTGCCGGCGCGCGCTCATCGTCCGACGAGCCGCCTGGCCAGGTCGGGCCGGTCGGTCGTGAGGACGTCGACGCCGAGCGCGAGCATCCGGCGCATCGCCGCCTCGTCGTTCACCGTCCAGACGCCGAGCACGAGCGACGCCGCGCGCGCCGCCGCGACGACCCGCTCGTCGAGCAGCGTGAACTCCAGTCCCACGTCGGTGGCCCCGGCGGCGCGCGCCCAGTCGACGCTGACCTCCGGACGCACCCCGGCGCGCTCGACAGCGGCACGATCGACGAGGAAAGTCGTTCGCATGCGTGGAGCCAGCTCCCGGACGCGCACGATCACGCGCGGATCGAACGCCATGATCGTGGCGCGCGCCTGGAGCCCGGCCGCGGCGATCGCCGCGAGGACTCGCTCTTCCAGCCCGTCGTAGCGGGCGGCCGGTGCCGGCTCCTTCACTTCGATCAGGAGCCCCACGGTCGACGGCGCGGCCGCGGCCAGGACCTCGTCGAGCGTCGGCACGCGCTCGGGGGTCGGGGCGCCGTCCGGACCGCGGAGCCGAAGGCGCCGCAGATCGGCCGCCGTCATCGACGCGACCGCGCCCGTTCCGTCGGTCGTCCGCTCGACGGTCGCGTCGTGGATCACGGCGACGCCGCCGTCGCGGCTCTGGTGCACGTCGAGCTCGAGCAGATCGCTGCCGAGCGCGATGGCGCTCTGGAACGCCAGCAGGCTGTTCTCCGGCCAGAGGGCGGAGCCGCCGCGGTGCGCCGCGATCTGCGTCACTTCTCGGTCTCG
>QHSM01000472.1 GCA_003221595.1 Candidatus Rokuibacteriota bacterium
GGAAGTCGCACTTCGAGGAGATCGTGCCGAAGCTCGAGCCGCGCGGCGACAAGTCGGCGAGCGCCGAGCTGATTCCCGGCAGCGGCATCGTCATCCGCCGCTTCGACGCGGACCGGTCGAACCCCTGGCATCACGCCCCCGGCCGCGCGGCCGTGTTCACGCTCGGCGGCGCCGTCGACATCGAGATCGGTGACGGCACGGTCCGGCGGCTGGGCCCGGGCGACATCCTGATCGCCGAAGACCTCACCGGCCAGGGCCACGTGACCCGCGAAGTCGGCCCCGACCCCCGAGTCTCGATCTTCGTCCCCCTCCGCTGAGCGAGTCGGGCCCGCGCAGCGCCGGAGCGCCGAGAGGTCGAGGGCTCAGAAATGGAGACGCTGTTCTGGCTGCTATGCAAAGACTTCACGCGCTCGCGTGGACGGGGCGCCGGGGCGGCGGGGGCGGGGGCGGTCGGGGGCGAAGGGACCCGTTCCCGTCCGGCGCGCGGCGGGTGTTGGGCGCCCGGATGGAGCCCAGCCGAGTGGGGTAGCGTACGCGTGCCGCGTGGTCGTCTCCCCCCCGACCGCCCCCGCCCCCGCCGCCCCGCCGCCAAGCGAGAGCGTTAGATGACGCCGCTAGCCTTCCAGCGAACGAGATCCTCGCGCGAGTGACCGAGCAGACCCACGAACACGTCCTCGTTGTGCTCGCCGGGCATGGGAGCGAGCCACCGCACGCGGCCCGGCGTCTCGGAGAGCTTGAGCGGCGTTCCGGTCGTCTTCACGGGTCCGTAGGTCGGATGGTCGAGCTCCACGAACATCTCGCGGGCCTGCACCTGCGGATCGGCGACCATCTCGACGACGTTGTTGACCGGGGCCGCGGGGACGCCGGCCGACGACAGCACGCGAACCACTTCCGCCCGGGAGCGCTGCCCCGTCCATCCCTGGATGATGGCGGCGACCTGGTCCCGGCGGTCGCGCCGCGCCGCCGCGGTGGCGAATGCCGGATCGCGCGTGAGGTCGCTCCGCCCGATGAGCTCGCAGAATCGGCGCCACACGGCGTCGCTCGCCCCGGCCGCGATGGCCACGTGGCCGTCGGTCGCCGGGTAGATGCCCGAGCTCGAGCCGCCGAACGAGACGTTGCCGGCCCGCGTGAGAATCTCGCCGCCGACGGTGTAGCGCTCGCCGAGATTGTCGAGCGCGATCAGCAGGCTGTCGAGCAGCGCCAGATCGATGCGCTGTCCCTTGCCGGTGCGGTGGCGGTAGTGCAGGGCGGACACGATGCTGAAGGCGCAGAGCATCCCGGCGTAGTAGTCCGAGATGGACTGACCGGATCGGGTCGGCGGCCCTTCCGGGAAGCCGGTGATGCTCATGTACCCGCTGATCGCCTGCGCCAGCATGTCGTAGCCCCGCTGCGGCGCGTACGGCCCGTGCTGGCCGAACGCGGTGATCGAGGCGTAGATGATGTCCGGCTTCACCTGCCGGAGATCCTCGTAGCCGAGTCCCAGGCGGTCCATCGTGCCCACGCTGAAGTTCTCGGTGACCACATCCGCGTGGCCGACCAGCTCCTTGAAGAGCTTGATCCCTTCCGGCGTCTTGAGCTCGAGCGTGATGCCGAGCTTGTTCCGCTCGCGATACTGCGCGGCCGGCACCCGCTCCTCGACGCCCTTGCGCGTGCGCTTGATGCCGAGGGACACGCGCTCGCGGCCCCGCTCCCGCGACTCGACCTTGATGACGCGCGCGCCCATGTCGGCGAGCAGCATCGTGCAGAAGGGCATGGCGATGACTTGACCCAGGTCGAGCACGGTGACGTCGTTCAGCGCGAGATCCATGTGTCCTCGTGAGGGGCTGGCTGTCGCCGATACTGCGCTGGATCGGCCCGTGCGGTCAAGGCATGATGATCGCTCCGGGCGGGGCTGGTGATAGCATTGAAGCCTGCGCCGCGTGTCATCTCGGATGCGGGGGAGCCGACATGGATCTGACGCCGAAGCGATACGCCGACACGGTCGTGCTCGCCACGGCGGGCCGCATCGATCATTCGACGTCGGAAGGCTTCAAGACGGCGCTGGCTCCGCATCTGGCCCGCTGCACCGCGGGCCAGGACCGAATCCTCATCGATCTGGCCGGCGTCGAGTACATCAGCAGCGTCGGGCTCCGCGTGCTGATGCTGGCCTCCAAGCAGGCCAAGGCACAGGGCGGCACGATCGGCGTCGCCGCGCTGCAGCCTGACGTCAAGGAGATCTTCGACATCACGCGCTTCACGATGGTCCTTAACGTGTTCCCGTCGGTCCGCGAGGGCCTCGCCCAGCTCTCGCCGCCGGCCCTGGCCGCGTTCGATGCCACCTGACGCGGGCCTGCGCGTCAGATTCTGGGGAACCCGCGGCTCGATCCCCGTGTCCATGACCTCGGCCGAGATCCGGCGCAAGCTCATCGCGACGCTCGTGCGCGCCGCCGGGCGCGCGCTCGACACGCCGGAGAAGGCGGCGAGCTTTCTCGAGCGCGAGGTCGACTTCGCGGTCTCCCACACGTTCGGCGGCAACTCGTCCTGCGTCCAGATCGTCACGGGCTCGACGGACTATGTCCTGTGCGACCTGGGGTCGGGCGCCCGCGTCTTCGGCAACGACGTCCTCGCCGCGCGCGGGTCCGGCGATCACACCTTTCACGTGTTCATGTCCCACGTGCACTGGGACCACATCATGGGCTTCCCCTTCTTCCTGCCGATCTACACGCCGACGAACCACATCCGGATCTACGGCTGCCATGCCGAGCTGGAGGACGCCTTCCGGCGCCAGCACGCGGCGCCGTTCTTCCCGGTCGATTTCGCCGGGCTCAGCGCCCGGATCGAGTTCGTGCGGCTCGAGCCCGGGCGCGAGTACGAGGTCGCGGGGCTCTCGGTGAAGGCCAAGCTCCAGCACCACAGCGGCGACTCCTACGGCTATCGATTTCAGCGGGCCGGCCGCGTCGTCGTCTACTCCACGGACGCGGAGCACAAGCAGGACGACCTCGCGGAGGTCCAGGGCTTCGTGGAGTTCTTCCGCGACGCGGATCTGGTGATCTTCGACTCGCAGTACTCGCTCGCCGAGGCGACGTCGATCAAGGAGGACTGGGGGCACTCGAGCAACATTGTCGGCCTGGAGCTGTGTCAGCGGGCTCACGCCAAGCGCCTCTGCCTGTACCATCACGAGCCCCTCTCCGACGACCACAAGATCGCCGCGCTTCTCGCGGAGACGCGGCGCCTGGAGGAGATCACGCGCGGGGACCGGCGCGTGGAGATCCTGGCGGCGTACGACGGCATGGAGATCGCTCTCTGAAGCCCGCGTTCTGACCGGGATGCACTGGTCGGAGCAGGTGTGGGTCCGGGCTCTGCGCGGCCGTCGCGGTCAGCCCCTCGGCTTGCTGCTGCTGGTGACCTTCCTCGGTGTCGGGCTCGCCCCCGACGTGCTCGGGCTCGCGGCGCTTCGCCTGGCGGGCTTCGACGCCTATCAACGATGGGCGCCGCGGGCTCGCCGCTCGGCACCCGCCGTCATCGTCGCGATCGACGAGGAGAGCCTGCGTCTGCACGGACAGTGGCCGTGGCCGCGGACCTGGCTCGCCCGGCTCGTGGGCCTGCTGGCCGAGGCGCACCCGGCGGCGATCGGGATCGATCTGGTGATGCCCGAAGCCGACCGGCTCTCCCCCGGACGCGTGCCGGAGTTCGTCCCGGGCATGGGCCCCAGCCTGGTCCGCGAGCTCGCGAAGCTGCCCAGCAACGACGCGGTCCTGGCCCAGGCCCTCAGCGGACGACCGGTCGTGCTGGGCGTCGCCGGCCTCGAGCGCGATCCGGGCCGGCCGGCCCAGCCGCTTCGCCAGGCACCCCTGCGCACCATCGGCGGAGATCCCAGGCGCTTCGTGCCGCGCTACGAAGCGACCCTGCGCAGCGTCGAGGAGATCGATCGGGTCGCGAAGGGCCACGGCCTCCTGAACTTCGAGGCCGAGCGCGGCGTGGTCCGTCGCATGCCGCTCGTGGCCGCCGCGGGCGACGCCGTGCTCCCGTCGTTCGGAGTCGAGATCCTTCGCGTCGCCACCGGGGCGCCGCTGCTCACCGTGCGGGTCGGCGCCTCCGGGGTCGAGGGCGTGGGCATCAGCGGCCTCCTCGTTCCCACCGAGCCGGACGGGAGCGTGCGGCTCCGGTTCTCGCGAACCGATCCCTCGCGCTTCGTCTCGGCCGCCGACGTTCTCGCCGGCACCGCCGACCTCCATGTGTTCGAGCGCAAGCTGGTCCTGATCGGCGTCACCGCGCTCGGCCTGTCCGACTACCAGGCGACGCCGGTGACCGAGCGGATGTCGGGCGTGGAGATCCACGCCCAGCTGCTCGAATCGATCTTCGACGGCGATCTCCTGTCCCGTCCCCGCGCCGCGGCGTGGGCGGAGGCCGCCGTGCTGCTCCTGGCCGGGCTCGGACTCGTGCTGGTGGTGCCGCGACTGGCGGTCCGGGCCTCGGTGGCGGCGTTCGCGCTCCTGGTCGGCCTAATGGGGGCCGGCGGCTTCCTCGCCTATCTCCACCGCGGGGTCCTGTTCGACGCCGCGCTCCCGTCGCTCGCGCTCGGCGCGCTCTTCACGGCGATGCTGGTCGTCACGCTGGCCGAGGCCGAGAGCCAGCGACAGATCCTGCGCCGCTCGATCGAGCAGCAGCGCGAGCAGGCGGCCCGGGTCGCCGGCGAGCTGGAGGCGGCCCGCCGCATTCAGATGAGCAGCCTGCCGCAGCCCACCGCGGTGTTTCCGAACGAAACGCGGCTCGACCTCTATGCGTTTCTCGAGCCGGCCCGCGAGGTGGGCGGCGATCTCTACGATTTCTTCGCACTCGATCGCGACCGCGTCTTCTTCCTGATCGGCGACGTCTCCGGCAAGGGAGTGCCGGGCAGCCTCTTCATGGCCGTCAGCAAGGCGCTCTACAAGAGCGCGGCCCTGCGCCAGGCGCGTCAGGTCGAGACGGTGATGCGCGAGGCCAACGCCGAGATCTCGCGCGATAACGCCGCGGGTCTCTTCGTCACCGTGCTGGCCGGGATCCTCGACACGCGCACCGGCCTCCTCGAATACTGCAACGCCGGCCACGAGCCGCCGTACCTGTTGCCGAGCGGCGAGCGGCCCATCCTGCGCCTCGCGGACGGCGGCGGGCCGCCGCTCTGCGCGGTCGATTGCTTTCCCTACACGGCGAGCTCGCGGCATCTGGAGCCCGGCGACACGCTCTGCCTCGTGACGGACGGGGTGACCGAGGCGGCGGGCGCCGGCGGCGAGCTCTACGGACGAGAGCGGCTCGAGGTCCTGCTGGCGAAAACGGGCCCGGGGACGAGCGCCGCCGACGTCGGGGACGCCATCCGTCAGGAGGTCGGCCGGTTCACCGAGGGCGTGGAGCCCTCCGACGACCTGGCGATTCTCGTGGTGCGCTGGAAGGGGCCGAGCCCCGGCGAAGGATGAGGGGCGCGGCTAGCGGACGCTGATCTCGACGCGACGGTTGCGCGCCTCCGCCACCTTTTCGGCGGTCCGCACCTCCGGCTCGCGCGCGCCGCGACCGGCCACCGAGATCCGGCCCTTGGGGATCCCGAGCTTCACGAGCTCGTCGCGCACGCGCTCGGCGCGCCGGAGCGACAGCGCGTCGTTGTACGGGACCGATCCGACGCGATCGGTATGGCCGATGACGACGATCTCGGGCGCCGGCCGGCGGGCGATCTCGGCGAAGAGCTGGGTGACGACCTGCTTGGACTCCGGCGTGAACTCGTCGGTGTCGGCGAGGAAGTAGAGATAGAAGGACACCGGCCGCCCCGGCTGGGCCTCGAGCGCCGGCCCGAAGGTTTGCCGTACTTCCGTCTCCGAGGTCTTCTGGCCGGAGACGCTGCCGGGTCGCGACACGCGCGCCGCGGCGTAGGGCTGATCGAGGGTGCGCGTCTCGTCGCCGCTGGTGACCGTGAGCGCGCCCGGGGTCGGGCCCTTGCCCGGGAGGAGCACGTACAGGTCGTTCCGCGTGGCGCAGCCGGTCAGGGCCAGCAGTACCAGCGGCGCGAGACTGACGAGATTGCGCCGGAGCTCGGCCAGGGCGGTCAGTCTTTCACGGAGCCGGTGCGAACGAGAAACTCGGTTCCCCGCACGCCGAGGATCGCCGCCGGCGTCCGCACCTTCATCGCCTCCGGCGATTGCTTGGCGAGCTTGCCGGAAACGACCGCCAGCGTGCCCTGCTTGAGCGAGCTCTCGAAGGCCCCCTGGTGAGTCGTCGAGTCGAAGACGAAGCGGTCGATCGAGAGCACGCTGTCCGGGCCCACCGAGAGCAGGCTGTTGTCGCGGAAGGTGATACCCACCGAGCCGTCGGCGCCCGTGATCACGAGGTCGCCCTGCTGGACCACGCTGCCGACCGGCGCCGGCGTGCGCTGCCCGGAGCGCTCGATCTGCACCGCGCCCTTCGAGACCTTGATCTGCCCCGCATTCTCGGCGGCGCCGGCCTGCAGCACGCCGATCGTCAGCGCCAGCGGCAGCGCCAGGAAAATCATTGGGAATTTCATCGCTTTCTCCTCGACATCGCGCGCGTCGGTCGCTTTCCGGAATGAGCGCGGCACGACGTCAAACCCGATGTATATATAGTAGCCGAGTCGGTCTCGCCGGCATCGCAGATCGGAGGCCGCGCACGAGCGATCGCGTCGCTACCGGAAACCACCACAGGGTCTTTGCGGCCCGGAGGGACACGCTACCCGCGGTGGCGGAATTCATCGCCGCCGTGTGCGCGGCCGGGGGCGTGCCTCGCAAGACCTGCCTCCGGCTGACGCTCCTGGTCGAGGAGCTTTTCACCAACACCGTCGTCCACGGCCACGGCCGCGACACCGAGGCTCCGATTCATGTCACCTTCGCCGTCGGCGTCGACGTGATCGCGCTGACCTACGAGGACACGGCTCCGGCCCACGATCCGTTCGCGAAGGTCGGCGTTCCCGACGAGGCCGCCGGCGTCGAGGAGCGCCCGGTCGGGGGACTCGGCGTCATGCTGATCGCCGCGATGGCCGACCGTGTGCAATACGCGCACATCGGCGGCCGTAACCGCATTTCGCTGATAATGCCGACCGGGAGGACTTCGCCATGACCTCGCAACTCGTCACGTACGCCGTCGACGGCCGCGTCGGCATCGTCACGCTCAATCGGGCGGACAAGCTCAACGCCATCAGCGCGGAGCTCAAATCGGCGCTCGTCGAGCGTCTTCACGCGGCCGATCGAGACCCGGCGACCGCCGTGGTCGTGCTCCGGGCCGAGGGCCGAAGCTTCTGCGCCGGCTACGACATCGGCCCCAATCCGGGCCGGGCGGCGCGGCGCCACAACGCGCTCGCCTGGCACGAGTCGCTGACCGACGACGTCCGGCTCGAGATGACGCCGTGGGAGATGAAAAAGCCGGTGATCGCGTCGGTGCAGGGCCACTGCCTCGGCGGCGGCTGCGAGCTGGTGATGATGTGCGACCTCACGATCGCCGCGGACGACGCGCTGTTCGGCGAGCCGGAGATCCGCTTCTCGAACGTCGGCCCCGCGCTCATCATGCCGTTCATCATCGGGCTCAAGCGCGCCCGCGAGCTGCTCTTCCTCGGTGATCCCATCGACGCGAAGACGGCGCTTCAGTACGGGATGGTGAATCGGGTCGTGCCGCGGGCCGAGCTCTCCGCGGCGACGCTGAAGTTCGCGCGGCGGATGGCGCTCATTTCCCCGGAGGCCCTCGCCGGCACCAAGCTCGCCGTCAACCGCGGCGCCGAGGCCGCCGGGTTTCGCAGCGCGATCATGGCGGGGCTCGACATCCTGGCGTCGGTGTATGCGGCGCGCACCGAGGTCGGGACACGATTCGACGAGATCCGCGAAAAGGAGGGCCTCGGCGCCGCCCTGCGCTGGCGGGCCGCGCAGTTCGCGGAGTAGCCGCTACCGGCCCTTGAAGACGGGCTTGCGCTTCTCGACGAAGGCGCGGGCCGACTCCTGGAAGTCCTCGCTCAGATGCAGGCCGAGTCCCTGCGTGTAGAAGCGGGACTGCCGCTGCATCTCGTTGACGAACCACCGCATGACCCGCACGTTGGCCCGGACCGAGAGCGGCGGGTTCGCCAGGATCTCGGCGGCCAGCGCCTCGGCGGCCGGGATCAGGTCTTCGGCCGGGACGACGCGGTTTACCATGCCGTGCTGGAGAGCCTCCTCGGCCGTGAACATCCGTCCGGTGAGCGCGACCTCGTTGGCGAAGCGGCTGCCGGTCCAGAACCAGGTGGCCACCCAGTGCTGGCCGCTGGCGAGGCCCCGCTGGACCTCGCGGATCTGGAACTTCGCGCCGTGCGCGGCGACGACCAGGTCGCACGACTGCGACAGGGAGTAGCCCAGGCCGAGCGCCCAGCCGTGCACGGCCGCGATCACCGGCTTCCAGTTGACGGTGTCGCCCAGGCCGTTCTCGCGCGAGCGCCGCCCGGCCGGCCCGCCCAGTCGCTTGAGCTCCTCGCGCGTGCGCAGCTGCCGCTGCTTCACGTCGGCTCCCGAGCAGAACGCGCGACCGGCCCCGCTCAGGATCGCGACCTGCAGCGTGGGGTCGGCGTCGAACTCGAAGAGCGCGTCGTTGACCTCCTCGACGAGCTGATCGTTGGCGGCGTTGAGCTTCTCCGGCCGGTTCAGGACGATGTGGCAGATCGGTCCCTTCGGCTCGTAGCGCACCGTCTCGAACTTCGGGGTGCCGTTGTCGCGCGCGGTCATGGTCGCTCTCCTGGCGCCGCTTGCCGGCTACTTGAACGCGGGCAGCACCTGCTGCGTGAGAATCTGCAAGCTCCGCTTCTCCTGCTCCATCGGCAGGCGTCCGCCGGGGTTCAGCTCGGCCGCGACGCCGTTCAGGCTGAGCTCCTCACGGAGCTGCGTGAAGCGGTCCACGAGCGCGGGGCCGGTCCCGAACGCCACCTTCGTCTCCAGGATTTCCGGGTAGGAAAGGCTCGACAGCGTGCGGGCCTGGGTCACCCGGCGCTCGACCGGGCCGGTTCCGGCGCGACCGAGCGGCGCGCGGGTGAGATCGGCCTGTCGCTGGAAGTAGTACATGATCGTGTCCTCGGGCTCGTCGATCGCGGCCTTCTCGGTGGGGGCGGCGTACACCGGGATCCGGAGGCACACGTTGCCGTCGCCGGGATGGCCCGCCTCGCGCCAGGCCTCGCGATACTTCTTCACGTGCCCGGCCAGCTCGGGAATCGCCATGCCGCGCAGCCCCACGAAGATGGGCAGCCCCATCCGGCCGACGTTCGGAAAGGTCTCGGGCGTCGTCGCCGCCATCCGCAGCGGCGGATGCGGCTGTTGATACGGCCGCGGCGTGACCGTGGTGTCGGTGAAGCGATAGAACTTGCCCTCGTAGCTGAAGGGCTCGCCCTTCCAGGCCTTCATGATGATCTCGAGCGCCTCGAAGAAGCGCGCCTGACTCTCCTCGTACGGGACGCCGAGCGCGTCGTACGCGCGCGGGCCGCCGCTTCGGCCGATGCCGAAATCGAACCGGCCCTTGCTCAGGTGATCGAGGGTGGCGACCTCTCCGGCGACGCGCAGCGGATGGTTCAGCGGAAGAAGCTGAACGGCGGTGCCCACCCGAAGACGGTTGGTCCGGGCCACGATCCAGCTCGCGACCAGGAGAGGCGCCGACAGCACGGAGCGCGCCGGGTTGACCAGCATCTCCGCCAGCCACACGACGTCGAGCCCCCACGCTTCACCCGCGTCGGCGAGCTCGAGAAGGTCCTGGAACCACTGGTCCTGGGTGCTTCCGCTCCGTATCTGCTCCGTGAAGATTCCGAAGTCCATGGTGCCTCTCTTCTCCGCAGACGCCGCGGCGGTGTCGATCGTCAGATCCCGCGCTCCGCCAGGAACTTGGCGTAGTCGCGCTGCCCTGCCTTCGCCTTCTGGATCTGCTCGGGCGAGTAGAACTTCGCGAGGTCCACGACCTCGACGTTGTACCGGGCCCGCTCGAAGGCGTCCTTGTGAATGAACGGCCGCGTGGCGTCGATGCCCATCGCGCCCGAGAAGCGGATGTTGCTCTGCGTCCACTGGCGGTCGCCGGCCGAGCTGCGCTCCGCCGGCTGAAAGGTCTGTCCGAAGCCGCCCTCGCAGATGGTCAGGATGTCCTCCTTCGGGTTCACGCGCGTCGTGAGCGCCCACAGGACGTCCTCGACGTTGTAGATGTCGACGTCCTCGTCGACGACGATGCCGAGCCGGGCGCCCAGCGAGATCGACAGGGCGGCGGTCAAAATATTACGCTGCAGTCCCTCGTCGCGGGCGCGGCGCTTCTTCACCTGGAAAATCACGCCGCCCCAATCAGTCATCCCCATCGGAATGTGTGTATCGACACAGAGTCCGGGAACTATTCGTTCAGCCAGCTCCAGGAAGCAGGCTTCTCTCACGATTCCGTCTATGAAGTGCTCGTCCATGCCGTGCACGATCAGGCCGTAGTAGAGCGGCCGGTCGGCCTGGTGGGTGATCGCCGTCGCCTGGAACTTGTAGGTGCGGTACGACTTGCCCATGTAGCCGGACCATTCCGGATGGAACGGGTGCACCCCCTGCGCGTCGTCCTTCTCGGCGAGCGGGCTCTCCCAGACCTTCTGCGTCGTGTCGATGTAGCCCTCGACGACGTACTCCGCGCTGGCGATGGACCAGGCGTCCTGCGTCCGCGCCTTGACGAGCTCGACCGGGAAGCCCTGGAGCGCGCCCGCGACCCCGAGCTCGTCGCAGCCGCGCGGCAGGATCACGTACGTGAAGCCGGAGCCCGCCATCATCGTGCAGGTCGGCGGGATTCCGATGTTGATCGTCACCGGAATCGGCCCCTTGCGGTACCAGTGCGTCGCCACCTGATCCATGTGGGACCCGGGCGAGATCTGAAAGCTCGAGTAGTCGGGGCCGCGGAAGTTCATGCGGTTGTAGCCGATGTGCGAGCCGCCCCAGAAGTGCTTGCCGCGAACGACCGTGGTGCCGGCGCCCAGGGTGCGCCCGGGATCGCTGTCGGAGTGCGAGATCATCGGCACGACGTCCCACACGTCGATGTCCTTGGTCAGCACGACTTCCTGACAGGGGCCGTCCTTCACCTCGACCGGCGGCAGCGGATCGCGCAGGGCCTCGGCGACCTTCTGCTTGAGCTTTCGCGGATCGTCGACGTCCAGGAGCCGGGCGATCCGATCGGCGCTCGCGAAGATGTTGTTGCAGATGCGCGCGTTCGGGTAGCCCTTCACCTTGTTGAAGAGCAGGGCGGCGCCGCCGTCGAAGTGCTTCTGGATCGCGGCGACCTCGAGGTGCGGGTCGACCTCCACGTCGGTCGAGACCAGCTCGCCGACGGCCTCGAGGTACTCGAGCGTCGACCGAAGGCTCGAGATGTCCTTCTTTGTCGCACCCCTCTGCGTCATCGGGCCCCTCCCCCGGCCGATACTGCGCCGGTGCCGCGGGCGCCGTCAAGGCCGCGTCGACGCGTGGGGCGTGATCCCCGGCCCGGGCCGGCGACCGCCAGCTCGACGATCTCGGCCCGGGGGCCCGCCGGTGCCAGGTGAAGCCGCGCCACGGCGACCGGGAGGCTGAAGCGGCGGGGCCCGGCGCTTCCGGGATTGAGGAGCAGGAGCCCGGCCTGGCGCTCGACGCGCGGGCGGTGCGAGTGGCCCGAGATGACGACGCCGACGCCGGCGCTCGCCGGATCTTCGGCGAGCTCCTTGAGGTCGTGCACGACCCAGATGCGGGTCTCACCGATCTCCAGCCGTGCGATTTCCGGAAGCGCGGCGGCCCACGCGTCGCGATCGTTGTTGCCGCGCACCGCGATGACCGGCGCGATGCGGCGGAGCGCGTCGAGAATCTCGGCGCTGCCGATGTCGCCGGCGTGGACGATCGTGTCGACGCCCGCGAGCGCCGCGACCGCCTCGGGCCGCAAGAGACCGTGAGTGTCCGAGATCACGCCCACGAGGGGGCTGCCCGCGCCTCTCCGGCCGCCGATCCGCTGCATGGTCGTCGAGTGTATCCGCTGCAGTCTCCGCTTGCCCAGGGGGTCGCTCCGGGACTAGCATCGCGGAACGGAGGAGGACGACATGCTCTACACGAGGATCTCGGCCGACTGCCACATCGACATGCCCTG
>QHSM01000498.1 GCA_003221595.1 Candidatus Rokuibacteriota bacterium
GACGGTCAGCGTCCTTCAGCAGCACCGGCGAGACGCCCGTTGAATGAGGCAGAAGAAGAGGGGTTGAGATCACGACCGCGCTCGACCCCCTCCGCCCCCGCGCCCCCGCGAGCAACCGGGGGAGCAAGTTTGACTTGACCACGCGCTTCTGACACACTTTTCGCCACCTTCGGAGTGATCCGAGGGTCACAGAAACTATGCCGAACGCTCCGAAGCGCCCGTTCCACACCGCCGCCGATGCCGACATCAAGCGCGGCGAGGTCTCCGATGTCTACTTCGCGCGCACCGTGCAGATCCTTACCCATCGCGGTGACCGCAAGCGGGTCAAGGCCGAGATCTATCTGAAGTCGCTTCCCGAGGACT
Organism: Candidatus Rokuibacteriota bacterium; assembly: GCA_003221595.1. GTDB lineage: Bacteria > Methylomirabilota > Methylomirabilia > Rokubacteriales > CSP1-6 > AR31. The sequence goes on from QHSM01000498.1 coordinate 364, forward strand.
GGCAGTGGGGGATTCTGGCCGGCGTCGAGGAAGCGGCGGCCCTGCTCGAGGGCCAGCCGGTGGACGTGTGGGCGATGGACGAGGGTGTTGTCTTCGAGCCGTACCAGCCGGTGGTACGCATCGAAGGCACCTACGTCGAGTGGGCGCAGTACGAGACCGCGCTGCTCGGCCTGCTCTGTCAGGCCTCCGGCATCGCCACCAAAGCGGCGCGCTGCAAGAAGGCGGCGGGCGAGCGGCAGGTCATCTCGTTCGGCGCGCGGCGCATGCACCCCACGCTCGCGCCGATGATCGAGCGCAACGCCTTCATCGGCGGCTGTGACGGCGTCGCGGTCACGAAATCGGCCGAGCTGATCGACGCCGATCCGATGGGGACGATTCCGCACTCGCTCGTCCTCATGATCGGCGACACCGTGGAGGCGCTCCGGGCCTTCGACGCGGTCGTCGATTCGAAGGTGCGCCGGGTCGCGCTCATCGACACCCTGCAGGACGAGAAGTTCGAGGCGATCCGCGTCGCGGAGGCGCTCGGGAAGGACCTCTACGCGGTCCGCCTGGACACGCCCTCGTCGCGCCGCGGCGACTTCTACCGCATTCTCGAAGAAGTCCGCTGGGAGCTCGACCTGCGCGGCCACAACCACGTCAAGATCCTCGCCTCCGGCGGCGTCGACGAGTACGAGATCCTGGCGCTCAACCCGGTGGCCGACGGCTACGGCGTCGGAACCTCCATCGCCAACGCGCCGGTGCTCAACTTCGCGCTCGACATCATGGAGATCGAGGGGCAGCCCATGGCCAAGCGCGGCAAGTGGTCCGGCGCCAAGGAGGTCTACCGGCGTCGCGGCACGCGCGAGACGGTCGTGCTGCCGACGGGCCGGCGGCCGCCCGACGGCAGCTGGGAGCCCCTTCTGAAGCCGCTGGTCAAGGCGGGACGGATCGTGCGCGACCTGCCGCCTCCGCGGACCCTCCGTGACTTCGTCCTGGACCAGCTCCGATCGGTGCCGCTCGACACGTTGCGGAGGCAGGGACTCCGGCGCGACTTCTAGTCGCCGGCCTATGTCTGTTCTCGTCGAGATCGTCGGCAACACGCGCAACGAGGTCGCGCGGCGCCGGGTCGCCGTTCCCCGGGCGGGCCTCGAGCGGCTGTGCCGGCAGGCGCCTCCCGCACGCGACTTCGAAGGCGCCCTCCGCGGTCGGCCGGGGACGGTCCGACTGATCGCCGAGGTGAAGAAGGCGTCACCCTCCCGCGGCGTGCTCGCCGGCGATCTGAACCCCGTAGAGGTAGCCACCGCCTACGCGACCCACGGCGCCCACGCGATCTCGGTCCTCACCGACGAGAAGTACTTCAAGGGGAGCCTCGACGATCTGCGGGCGGTCCGGGGCGCGGTGAACGTCCCGCTTCTCCGCAAGGATTTCACGATCGACGAGTATCAGCTCTGGGAATCGCGGGCCGCGGGCGCCGACGCGGTGTTGCTGATCGTCTCGATCCTGGAGCCGGCGCAGCTGAGTGACCTGCTCGCGGCCGCCAAGGGGCTCGGGCTCGCGGCGCTGGTCGAGTGTCACACCGCCGCCGAGCTGGATCAGGCCCTCGCCGCGGGCAGCCGCATCGTCGGAATCAACAATCGCGACCTGGCCACGTTCGAGACGCGGCTCGAAACGACACTCGCGCTCGTGCCGTCGATCCCGCCCGGTCCCATCGTCGTCAGCGAGAGCGGCTTCTTCACCGCCGCCGACGTCCGCCGGGTCGTCGCCGCCGGCGCCCACGCCGTGCTGATCGGCGAAGCTCTGGTCCGCTCCGGCGACATCGCCGCCAAGATCCGCGAGCTGACGCTTCGCGACGCGGAGAAGGCGGAATGAAGCGGACGGCAATCCGCCCCCACCGCGAGCCGGGGGGGAAATGGGCGCGGGGGGTTACACGCGCGCAACGCGAGCCGGGGGGGAAATGGGCGCGGGGGGTTACACGCGCGCAACGCGAGCCGGGGGGGAAATGGGGGGGGCGTCTCGCCCCACCCATTCAACAATGCCCCGCGTAAAAATCTGCGGCATCACCAATCTCGACGACGCCATGCTGGCCGTCGACGCCGGCGCCGACGCCCTCGGGTTCATCTTCGTCGAGAACACGCCGCGCTTCGTGACCCCCGAGCAGGTGGCGCCGATCGTGCGGGCCCTGCCCCCGTTCGTCACACCGGTCGGAATCTTCTGGGACCACCCGGCCGGCCACATCAAGGCGGTGGCCGAGGCGTGCGGCCTGCGCGCGCTGCAGTTCCACGGGGACGAGAAGCCGGAGGAC
>QHSM01000499.1 GCA_003221595.1 Candidatus Rokuibacteriota bacterium
AGCGTCCCTTCGCGATGCGGTTGGCGTAGCGGCCGATGATGGCGCCGAAGGAGGCTCGGCCCGTCACGTACTGATCGACGGTCTCGTATCCGAGCACCACGTCGCCCAGGTGATTGTCCTTGTCCGGCACCAGGAGCTGGACGATCTTGCCCCCCTGGTTGGTGATTTTTACCACCATCCCGGTGCTGGCTTTTAGGATGTAGAGATCGACCTTCTTCCCGTCGATCTCCTTTTGAAACGCCTCTCGCCGTGTCTCGACATACGCCGGCCTCGTCTGGGCCTGCGCCCCCACGATCAGTCCCTGGATGGCCACGGCCACGATCGCCACGAAGACGCTTTTCATCGTCTCGACCTCCTCGGCAGGGAATGGTCTACGGTGTTCTCGTCATGCCCGTCAACGCGCTCATCATCACCTCGGCGGCGACGGTCGGAGCACTGCGGTACAGATAGCAGGAGACGGCGCGGCGGCGATCTGTCTGGAAGGGCGGCGGGGCCGTCTCCCGGCAGGGCGACTCGACGAACTGGCAGCGTCCCGCGAACTTGCATCCGGTGTCGGTGGCGCCCTGGGCCTCGGCGGGCGCCGTCGCATGCTCGGTCATCCAGGTACGCTCGGGACTGGCGAGGGGGATCGAAGAAAGGAGAAGCTGCGTGTAGGGATGCTGGGGCTGCTTGACCACGAGCTCCACATCACCCGCCTCGGCCACCGAGCCTCGATAGAGCACGACGATGGTGTCGCTGATCTGATAGGCCGTGGCCAGGTCGTGCGTGATGTACACGATGGAGATGCCGAGCTCGCGGTTCATCGTGCGCAGCGAGGCCAGGATGGTGGCGCGCAGCGACGCGTCCACCATCGACACCGGCTCGTCGGCCAGGATCACGCGCGGCCGCAGGAGAAGCGCGCGCGCCACCATGACGCGTTGCCGCTGCCCGCCGCTCAGCTGGTGCGGAAAGCGGCCCAGGGTTTCTTCCGGACGAAGCCCCACGGCTCTCAGCGCCTCGTCGATCAGCCTTCGCGCTCCTGCCCTGGAGGTGGCGAGGCCGAACTTCGTAACGGGGGTCGTCAGGACGTGGTCGACCCGGTAGAAGGGGTTGTACACGCCATAGGGGTCCTGGAAGATGGCTTGGACGTCGTGGCGGAATGCGCGCCAGTCCGCGCGCGACATCGTCTGGAGGTTCTGGCCCTTGTAGAGGACCTGTCCTCGCGTGGGCGCCGTCAGGCCCAGGAGCAGACGCCCCAGCGTGGTCTTGCCGCTGCCGCTCTCCCCGACTATGGCGATGATGGAGGGCCGGTCGCTGTCAATGGCGAGCGAGAAATCCTCGAGGGCGAGAGTCGAGCGACGATCGAACAGGCCGCCGCCGAAGATCCTGGTCACACCCCGGGCTTCGAGCAGCGTTGTCACATTCCTCTCACACCAGGTGACACGCGGCCCAGCTATCAGGCCGTGCCTCGCGGGCCCGCGGTTCTTCCGTCCGACAGCGATCGACGGCCTGCGGGCAGCGAGGATGGAACGCACAGCCCGGCGGGAGGTCACGCAGGAGCGGCAGAAGGCCGGGGATGCCGTGGAACGCTCCCTTTTGCTCGAGCGAGGGCAGGCTGGCGATGAGCAGCCGAGTGTAGGGATGAAGGGGCTGCGTGAAGATCTCCCGGACCGGGGAGACCTCGATCAGCTTGCCCGCGTACATGACGCCGAGCCGGTCCACGAACTGAGCCATGAGCCCCATGTCGTGCCCGACCAGGATCATGGAAGCCCCGAGATTTTTCTGTACCCGGGCCAGCGTCTCCATCACCTGCTTCTGTACCACCACGTCCAGCGCGCTGGTGGGCTCGTCGGCGATGATGACGCGGGGACTGAGGCTGATAGCAATGGCGATGCAGGCGCGCTGCTTCATGCCCCCGCTCAGCTCGTGAGGGAACATGTCGGCCACCTCTGATCGCAGGCCGACCGACTCCAGGAGCTCCCGTACCCGGTCGTCGACCTGTCGCCGGGACATCCGGAGACCGTGATCCCTCAAGGCGTCGGCGATCTGTTCCTTGATTCGCATGACCGGGTTCAGCGCGTTCATCGATCCCTGCGGGATCAGGGCGACGCGCGCCAGCCGCACCTGGCGCATTGCCTCAGCGGTCAACGTCAGCAGGTTCACGCCGTCCAGCCAGATCTCACCCGCGTCGATGCGGCCCGGCGGCTTGATCATGCCCAAGATCGCCAGGGCCATCGTGGACTTGCCGGAGCCGGACTCGCCGGCGAAGCCGAGCCGCTCCCCGACGCGCAGGCTGAAGCTGATGGAGTCGGCCGCCTTCACCGCGCCGAGCGGCGTGTCGTAGTAAACGATCAGGTCGCGCACGCGCAGGACGTCGGCCGTCAGATCGCCCTCCGGAGTCGGGGGTTGGCGATCTCGTCCAGTCCGACGGTGAGGAAGAACAGGCCGAGAAAGACGACGAGGATGACGGCGATCGGTGCGGTCCACCACCACCACCAGCCGTTGATCAGAGCGGCGTTGTAGTTCACCCAGTAGAGGGTCATACCCAGAGTGGGGGAATCGATCGGTCCGAGCC
>QHSM01000500.1 GCA_003221595.1 Candidatus Rokuibacteriota bacterium
GGGGTTCGTGCAGAGGGCCGGCTTCTCCCTCGTGGCGCACGACCTCAGAAAGGCGGCCGCGGCCACTCTGCTCGAACGTGGGGCGACGTGGGTCGAGTCGCCGCGCGATGTGGCTGCGCAGTGCGAGGTCGTCTGCATCTGTGTCCCGGGCCCAGCCGAGATGCGGCTGGTGAGCGCCGGCCCCGGCGGGATCCTCGAGGGTGTGAATGCCGGGGCGGTGGTGATCGATCTCACCACCAACGCGCCGGCCGTGGTGCGCGAGATCGGCGAGCCGCTGAAGGCGCGCGGCGCGCACCTGCTGGACGCGCCGCTCGACGGCGGCCGCGAAGGCGCCCTGGCCGGGCAGGTCACGCTGTTCGTCGGTGGTGACCCGGTCATCCTGGGTCAGGTGAAGCCGGTCCTCGACACGTTCTCGAAGAGCGTGGTGTGGGTAGGCGAGCTCGGGACGGGATCGATCACGAAGATCGTCCACAATGCGCTCGCCATGAGCATCGACCTGCTGCTGGCGGAGTGCCTGACCCTCGGCGCCAAGGCCGGCGTCGCGGTTCCACGGCTCGTCGAGGCGTTCCGCGAAGGCTGTATCGTGAGCCAGAACATGACCTTCACCAAGCGGATGCCGGCAACGCTGTTCCGCGGCGACTTCACCGCGCGCTTCGCGCTCGCCCTTGCCCACAAGGACTTCCGGCTCGCCGGTGACCTCGCCGCCCAGCACGGCGTACCCACCCGCCTGCTCGATCTCTGCCAGATGGAGCTACAGGAGGCGATGAATCGCGGCTGGGGTGATCAGGACCGCATTCGGGCGTCCACCCTCCAGGAGGAGCGCGCCGGCGTGCAGCTCAGACTCTAGCCCTCGTCGTACACCTAACTGTTTCGCTCCCCGGCTGCCCTTGAATTACTTTGGTAGGGTGGCGAACGCAGCGAAGCGAATCCTGATCGTCGATGACCAGCCGCACGTGCTCGGCGTGCTGCGCGAGCTCGTCGCCTCCTACCGGCACGAGCACCCCTACGAGATCACGACGACGCAAGCCGTCGCCGACGCGCTCGGCATCCTGCAACATGAGCGCTTCGACCTGATTCTGCTGGACATGGTCATGCCGGGAATAGGCGACCCCATGCTCCGGAGGCAGGGCCTCGACGTGCTGAAGCTCGTTCTCGACCTCGGCGTGACCGCGCCGATCCTCATGATGAGCGGAGACCGGGATCCCCGCAAAGAGGCGGAAGCGTTGACCCTGGGCGCGTTCGGCTACCTGCACAAGCCGTTCGATCTGGACGAGCTGGAGCATGTCGTCGCCCGCGCTGTCGCGTCCACGACCACCCACTGAGTAAATTTTACTCTCACGCCTCCACGATCGCCGCCGGCCGCTCGACATCGGCCGGCGGCTCGGCTATCCGGGGTCGCCGGCCGAGGAACAGGACGAACGGGATGACGGCGGCGAAGATCCAGGCGAGCCGCCAGAAGTTGTCGATGAACGACAGGGACAGCGCCTCGCGCTGCACCATCTCGTACAGGCTCGCCCACGCCTGACCCTCGGCGCTGACCGTGTCCGCCCCGCTCGCGGCGAAGGCGTCGGTCAGGGTCTGGAAGTGGTTCCACACGTCAGGGTCATACAGGCTCAAATGGGGCACCAGTTGCGCCTGATGGGCCTGGGCGCCGCGCTGGAGCAGCGTGGACATCATGGCGATGCCGATGCTCCCGCCGGAGGTCCGGATGAAGTTGAAGAGCCCGGAGGCATGACCCATCTCGCGCATCGGAACGGCGCTGAGGGCCACCGTGGACAGAGGCACGAAGGTGAGGCCGATGCCTAGCCCCTGGATGAAACGCGGCAGCATCACGTTCCAGTAGCTCGCCTCCAGGGTGAGGGTCGCCATCAGGTACATGGCGTAGGCGTTCACCGCGCAGCCCGTCACGATGATCCAGCGGGGATCGACCCGGTTCAGGAGGGCGGCGGCGATCGGCATCGTGACGAGCGTGGACAGGCCCCCCGGGGCTAACACCAGCCCCGCCAGCATCGCCGTGTACCCCATGAGGATCTGCGTGAACAGCGGAGAGAGCACCATGATCCCGTAGAAGGCGATGCTGATGACGAACATCGCCGCCGTCGCCACCGCGAACGTGGGGTGACGCAGCACGCGCAGATCGACCACCGGCTCCGCGACCCGCAGCTCGCGCACGACCAGCGCCACGAGCGCCACCGCGGCCACGATGCTCAGCCACACGATGAGCGAGGAGGCGAACCAGTCATCGCGCTGGCCACGATCGAGCACGAACTGCAGCGCCGCGACGCCGGCCACGAGCAGGACGAGGCCGGGCACGTCGATGCGCCGCACGGCCGGCCGCTCCGTGGTGGAGTCCGGAACAAACAGCCACGCCAGCACGACCGCCGCCGCCCCGACGGGCACATTGATGTAGAACACCCAGCGCCAGCTCCAGTTGTCGGTGATCCAGCCGCCGAGGGTCGGCCCGACGATCGGCGCGAACATGATGCCGATGCCCCAGACGGCCATCGCCATCCCGCGCTGGCTCGCGGGAAACGTCTCCATCATGGTCGCCTGCGAGAGCGGCACGAGCGGCCCGCCGGCCAACCCCTGCAGGAACCGCGCGATCACGATGAAGGCCAGGCTGGGCGCCGCCCCCGCCGCGGCCGAGGTGAGGGTGAAGGCCACCGTGGCGACGAGGAAGAGCCGCTTGCGCCCGAGGAGGTCGGTCAGCCACCCGGTGATGGGCACGCTGATGGCGTTGGCGACGAGGAACGCGGTCAGCACCCACGTGATCTCGTCCACCGCGGCCGACAGCGTGCCGCGCATGTGGTCGAGGGCGACGTTGGCGATGGTGACGTCGAGAATTACTAGAATTGTGGCCATCATCATCGTGGCCGCCACGATGGCGCGCCGGACGCCCGGGTTCATCGCAGCTCGATGACGGGGACGACGGACATGCCGGGCACGAGGAGCGCATGCCCGTTCTGCCCCGGCTCGAGCACGAGCTTCACCGGGATGCGCTGGACGACCTTCACGAAATTGCCCGAGGCATTCTGTGGGGGCAGCAGGGAAAATCGAGAGCCGGTGCCGCTCTGGATCGAGTCAACCCGCCCGCGGAGCACGAGACCAGGGTGCGTGTCGACCGAGATCGACGCGCGCTGCCCCGGGCGCACGTGAGTGAGCTGGGT
>QHSM01000034.1 GCA_003221595.1 Candidatus Rokuibacteriota bacterium
CGTTGTCGAAGAGGTTGCGCGGCCGGACGATGAGCGGCTCCCCGTCGCTGCCCGTGTCGTAGAAGCCCTCGAGTCGCTCGTCCCAGAAAAGCCTGACCATGTCCGCGGCGAGGGCACGGCCCTGGTCGAGCCAGCGACGATCGAACGTCGCCTCGTACACTTCGAGCAGCGCGGCCGTCACCATCGAATAGTCTTCGAGATAGCCCTTCAGCTTGGCCCGGCCGCCCTTCCAGGTCCGGAGCAGCCGGCCGTCGGCGCGCATCGCCTCCAGCAGGAACCCGGCGTTCTTCACCGCGGCGGCGACGTAGTCGGCGCGGCCGAGCGCGCGGCCGGCTTCCGCGAGCGCGCGGCAGGCGAGACCGTTCCACGAGGCCAGGACCTTGTCGTCGAGGCCCGGATGGATGCGTCGTTCTCGCGCCGCGTAGAGCTTCGCCCGGATCGGCGCGATCCGCTCGGCGTCCGGCTCGTCCGCGACGTAGAGGATGCTCTTGCCCTCGAAGTTCGCGCCGCGGTCCATGCCCCAGTAGCGGGCGGCGTACTCGGCGTCGCCCTCGCCCAGAATTTCGCGGAGCTCGTCCGCGGCCCAGACGAAGAACTTGCCCTCGTGCCCCTCGGAGTCGGCGTCCTGCGACGAATAGAAGCCGCCCGCCGGGTCGGTCATCTCACGCAGGATGTAGTCGAGGGTCTCCTCGCAGATCCGGCGGCACTCCGGATCGCCGAGCGCCAGCCAGCCGTGGAGGTAGAGCGAGGCGAGCTGGCCGTTGTCGTAGAGCATCTTCTCGAAGTGCGGCACCAGCCAGTGAGCGTCGACCGAGTAGCGATGAAAGCCGCCGCCGACCTGATCGTACATACCGCCGCGGGCCATCATCGTCAGGGTCGTGTGGGCCATCTGACGCGCGCGCGGGTTCTGGGCGCGCTTCCAGTAGCGCAGGACGAACTCCCAGATCATCGGCTGCGGGAATTTCGGCGCGCCGCCGAGACCGCCGTCGGCGTCGTCGAACTGCGCCGAGATCGCCTGCAGGGCCTCGCCCAGGATCGCCGGCGTGAGCAGCTCGGTCGACGCCCGCAGCCGCTCCGACTGGCCGAGCGACGCGCCGATCTGCTGCGACGACGCGACGACCTCACCGCGGCGGTTCGCCCACGCCTCCGCGATCGCCGCCAGCAAGCGCGGGAATCCCGGGAGACCGTGACGGTCGTCCGGCGGAAAGTACGTGCCGCCGTAGAAGGGCGCGCCGTCGGGCGTGAGGAACACGGTCATCGGCCAGCCGCCGTGGCCGGTCAGGGACTGGACGGCCTGCATGTAGATCTGGTCGACGTCCGGACGCTCCTCGCGATCTACCTTGACGCTGACGAAGTGGCGATTCATCACGTCGGCGATCTGGGGATTCTCGAACGACTCGTGCTCCATCACGTGGCACCAGTGGCACGCCGAGTAGCCGACCGAGAGGAGCACCGGTTTGTCCTCGGCCCGGGCCTTCGCGAACGCCTCGTCACCCCAGGGATACCAGTCCACGGGATTGTGGGCGTGCTGGAGCAGATAGGGGCTGGTCTCGCGGGCGAGCCGGTTTTCCGCCACGTCGAACCTCCGATCAGCGGGTGAACGGCAGCGCGCTGACGCTCGCCGCCGCCACGTGCCCGTCGTAGCGAACCGACACGCGGGTACCCGGCTCGGCGTGCTGGCGGCGGAGGAAGGCGAGCGCGATCGGCCGCTCGAGCCCGACGGACCACGCCGCGCTCGTCACCTTGCCGATGGCCGCGTCGTCCAGCACGACCTCGGCACCGGCGGGCGGCACGCCGCCGCCCTCCAGCACGAGACCGCGCAGCGTTCGGTTCACGTGCCCCCGGTCACGGATCCTCACGACGACCTCCTGACCGGGATAGCAGCCCTTGGTGTGAGAGAGCAGGCTCTCGAACGGGATCTCGGGCAGCAGCACCGTGTCGTCGACGTCGCGGCCGAAGAGCGGCGTCCCCGCCTCGATCCTGAGCGCCTCGAAGGCCTCGGGGCCGACCAGGCCGACGCCGGCCCCGCGCACGATCGCATCGCTCACCGTCGACGCGTCGCTCAGCGCGCACATGATCCACACTTCGGCCTCGCCGGTCTCGCCGCCGCCGCTCACGAGCCGCACCGGCGTCTCGCCGAGGCGCGCGGCGACGTGCGACCACGGCTTCTCGGGCGGGCTCGCGCCGGCGAGCCGCTCGATCGTCGAGCGCGCTTCGGGCCCGGCCAGGACGAACAGCGCCGTCTCGCTCGAGACGTCGCGAATCGCGACCTTCTCCGCGAACAGGTAGTGATCGAGGGCCTCGGCGATCTTCTCGGCCATGGCGGGCGGCGTCACGACGAAGATCCGATCGTCGGCCACCCAGACGAAGAGAACGGCCTGCACTTTGCCGTGCACGTCGAGCAGCGTCGCCGCGCACCCCTGCCCCGGACCGAGCGCCTTGATCTCGTTGCTCAGCAGGGCGTGGAGAAACGTCGCGCGGTCGCGCCCGGTGAGCTCGAGGACGCCGAAGTCGCGGCGGTCGAGGAGCCCGACCCGCCGCCGCACGAGCGCCCACTCGTCGGACGGAGCCATGGCGTCATTCTACATGACGTCGATTCTGCTAGACTGCGCGCCGTGCGACGGCCGCCGCGCCGAACGATCCAGCGCTTCCAGCGACGCCTGCTGGCGTGGTACGCCGAGCACGGCCGTGACCTGCCCTGGCGTCGCACCCGCCAGCCGTATCGCGTGCTGGTGTCGGAGATCATGCTCCAGCAAACGCAGGTCGACCGGGTGGTGCCGAAGTATCGCGAGTTCCTTCGCCGCTACCCGACCATCGAGCGACTCGCCGCGGCGCCCGTCGATGCCGTGCGCCGCCTCTGGTACCCGCTCGGCTACAACATTCGCCCGGTTCGCCTCCACGCGATCGCGCGCGAGACCGTCGCGCGCTACGGCGGGCGTCTCCCCGACCGTGAGGAGGCGCTGCGGGAGCTGCCGGGCGTCGGACGCTACACCGCGGGGGCGATCCTCTCGTTCGCGTACGGCCGGGACACCGCCGTGCTCGACACCAACGTGCGACGCGTCCTCGGTCGCGTCTTCATGGGCCCCCGCCGGCTGGCGCGCGTGCGCGGTCAGCGAGAGTTCTGGGACCTCGCCGCGGCGCTCGTCCCGCGCGGCCGTGGCTACGACTTCAACCAGGCGCTCATGGACTTCGGCGCGACGTGGTGCACGCCGCGCAAGCCCCGCTGCGGCCCCTGTCCCATGAAGCGCTTCTGTGCCAGCTACGAGCGTGCTTAACCTCGTCGAGGTCGCGGCGGCGCTGATCCAGGACGAGAAGGGCCGCTATCTGATCACGCAACGACGCCAGGGCTCGCACCTCGCCGGGCTCTGGGAGTTTCCCGGGGGCAAGCGCGAATCCGGCGAGTCGCTGGAGGAGGCGCTCCGACGCGAGCTCACCGAGGAGCTGTCGGCGCGCTTCGCCGTCGGCGAGCGGGTCGACACTGTCCGGTGGGAGTACCCCGAACGGACGATCGTGATCCATTTCTATCGTTGCCGGCTCGAGTCCGGGACGATCGAGCCCCGCGAGGACCAGGCGATGGCCTGGGTCGCGCCCGAGCGTCTGTCGGACTTCGATTTCCCGCCC
>QHSM01000035.1 GCA_003221595.1 Candidatus Rokuibacteriota bacterium
GCGCGTCTGTCGCCAGGCGCTCGATGACACGCGCCGCGATGGCCGCGACGCGCGCCATGCCGTCCGGGTCGATCTTGTCCGCCGTGTCGGTCGGACGATGATAGTCGTCGTGGCTGCCGGTGTGGAAGAAGAGCACCGGAACGCCGGCGTCGTAGAACTTGCTGTGATCGGACGGCCCGTAGGGCGAGCCCTGCAGGTTGACCGTGATCCCTTCCTTCTGCGCTGCCTCGCTCGCGAGCGCGCGAAGGTCGCTGCCGCTTTCGCTGCCGGCCACGCTGATGCGCCGGTCCCGGAGCCGCCCGACCATGTCGAAGTTCACCATCGCCACCGTTCGCGTGAGCGGCACGACCGGGTTGGCCACGTAATGGCCCGAGCCGATGAGGCCGAACTCCTCGGCGCCAAAGAGCGCGACCACCAGCGTGCGGCTCATCCCGCCCGCCGCCGCGAACGCCCGCGCCAGGCCGACGGCCACCGCCGTGCCGGAGGCGTTGTCGTCGGCGCCCGGATGAATGACGCCGTCGACGCGGCCGAGGTGGTCGTAGTGCGCGCCGATGACGACCGCCTCGTCGGCGAGCGCCGGATCGGTGCCGGGCAGGACACCGACCACGTTCGCGCCACGGATCTCGTCGGAGCCCAGGTCGACGCGGACGTGGGCGCGGACGCCGGTCGCGAACGACGCGGGCGCGTGCGCTTCGTCGAGCGCCTTCGCCGCCTCGGCGATGGTGCGTCCGGAGGCGCCCAGCACGACGTCGGCCGCCGCGCGGGTGATCGACCCCGACACGAGCCCGACGCGGACCGCGGTGGCGCCCGGTGACGGGAGCTCGGCGCTCACGAGGAGCAGCGCGGCCGCGCCGTGACGCTTTGCCGCGACCAGCTTTTCGAGGCGACCGACGCGCGGGCCGGTCAGATGGGGCGGCGCGCCGTCGAGCGCGAGCGCGATCTTGCCGCGGACGTCGACACCCGCGTAGTCGTCGTAGCCGGCGTCCGGCAGCGCTGCGCCATAGCCCGCGAAGACCACGTCGCCCGTGACCTCGCCCGCGAGCGAGCCGCCGTGCGGCGTCCAGTCGCGCGCGAGCTCGAGCCGGTGCTGGGCCGGAAGCGATAGCTCGAGAGCGCTGGTCGAGAGGAAGCGCGGCGAGGTCTCGAGGACGAACGATTGCAGGAATGACCCGCGGTCACCGCCGGGCCGCAGGCCGGCATCGGCCAGCCAGTCGGCGATCCGGCGCGCGGCGCGATCGCCGCCCGCGGTGCCCGATCGCCGGCCCTCCATGTCGGGCGTGGCCAGCACGGTCACGACCTCGCCGAGCCGCTCGGCGGAGGGCGGGACAACAGCCGACCGTGCCCCCACGCCGGCCGCGCCGAGGAGCAGGAAGGCCGTCAGGAGCAGCACGACGTGACGGCGGGTCACACGCGCATTTTACTCCAGCTTGCACGGGCGTTACCCTCACCCCAGAAGGAGGGTGTTGCCATGAAGATGTACGTGGCCGGGCAGTGGATCGACAAGAGCCAGAAGATCGAGGTCCGCAATTCCTACGACGGGAGCGTCATCGACACGGTGCCGCGGGCCGAGAGCGCCGACATCGAGCGGGCGCTGCAGTCGGCCGAGCGGGGCGCCCGGGCGATGGCGACGCTCACGAGCTACGAGCGCTGGAAGATTCTCCGCCGCGCGGCCGACCTCATGGCGGCGCGCGTCGAGGAGCTCGGCACGCTGATCTCGAAGGAAGAAGGAAAGATCGTCGCCGAGGGACGCGCCGAGGTGCTGCGCGCGGTCGACACGATCACGGAGTCGGCGGAGGAGGCCAAGCGCGTGCACGGCGAGACGGTCGCCCTCGACGCGGCCTCTCACGGCGGCGGAAAGTTCGGCGTGACCATCCGCGTGCCCTGCGGCATCGTGGTCGCCATCAGCCCGTTCAACTTCCCGCTGAACCTCGTCTGCCACAAGGTGGGGCCCGCGCTCGCCGGCGGCAACGCCGTCATCGTGAAGCCGGCCACCGACACGCCGCTGTCGGCCTTGCGGCTGACGGAGATCCTCCTGGAGGCGGGCCTGCCGCCGGAGGGCATCAACACGCTGACGGGCTCGGGCGGCGAGATCGGCGACCGGCTTGTCGCGGACCGCCGGGTCCGCAAGATCACGTTCACCGGCAGCCGGGACGTCGGCGAGCACATCTGCAAGACCGCCGGGATCAAGCGAGTGACGATGGAGCTCGGCTCGAACGCCCCGGTGATCGTCATGCCCGACGCCAACCTGGACAAGGTGGCGGCCGCGGTCGCCTCGACCGGCTACGCGAATGCCGGCCAGGTGTGCATCTCCACGCAGCGGGTCCTGACGTCGTCCTCGGTGTACAGCGATTTTCTCGACGCGCTCCGGCCGAAAGTGGCCGCGCTCAAGACCGGAAACCAGCTCGATCCGACGGTGAACGTCGGCCCGATGATCAAGGAGAAAGAGGCGGTCCGGGTGGACGAGTGGGTGAAGGAGGCGGTCGCCAGCGGGGCGCGCGTCATCACCGGCGGCACGCGCCAGGGCGCGATGTACGTGCCGACGGTCGTGGCGGACGTCAAGCCGAACATGCGCATCTCGTCCGACGAGCTGTTCGGGCCCGCCGTCGCCGTCACGCCCTTTACCGACATCGACGAGGCGATCGCGCTGGCGAACGACACGAACTACGGCCTGGCGGCGGGGATCTTCACCGAGAACCTCGAGTGGGCGTGGAAGTTCGCGCGTGAAGTCCAGTCCGGGAACCTGCACGTGAACTGGGGGCCGCAGTGGCGCGCCGATCGCATGCCCTACGGCGGCCTCAAGGAGTCGGGCTTCGGTAAGGAGGGCCCGGCCTACGCGATCGAGGAGATGACCGAGCTGAAGATGGTCATTTTCCATCTCCAGTCCTGACGGAGGCGACCCGGCCCCCGGTCATCCGCACGAGGTCGTCGGGCGTCAGCCTGAAGACGGCGTTCGGATGACCGGCGGCCGCCCAGATCTCCGGCCACCGCAGCAGGTCCTCGTCGATCAGGATCGTCAGCGGCTCGGCGTGCGCGATGGGAGCGACACCGCCGATCGCGAAGCCGGTGC
>QHSM01000037.1 GCA_003221595.1 Candidatus Rokuibacteriota bacterium
GATGGAGGTCAGCGTGCGGCGGAGCAGGTACTTCGACATCGTCGTGGTAGCCGGCGGGGCTGGCTGGCCGAGCCCAGCCCGCCGGCGGCCGCGGTCCTACGCCGACTTCGACCAGTACGCGAGCGCCCAGAAGTCCCCGTCCCAGCCGCTCTGCACCACGTCGCGCATCCGGTTCGAGATGGCGGCGACGCGCGGGCGGAACACCACCGGTATGACGACCACGTTCTGGATGACCAGGTCGTTCATCTTGATGAACAGGGCGGCCCGCTTGACCGGGTCCATCTCGGCCTCCGCGGCCTTCCACGCCCGGTCGTACTCCTCGTTCCGCCAGCGCGTGGGATTCCGCCCCGCCCACTTGTTCTCCTTCGACGCGACCTCCCAGCTGACGAACTGGTCCATGAACCGCTGCGGGTCGGGTTGGGTCATGGTCGTGGTGAACATCTGCAGATCGGTGCTGAAGTGCGGGAAGGTGTCGAGATTCGCCGGGTCCGACGAGAAGAACACGTTGGCGGTGATCGACTTCAGCTCGACGTCGATGCCGGCCTTGGTGCACGCCTGCTTGACGATCTGCTGCGTCTTCTGCCGCGGGGCGTTGATGGACGTCTGGTAGACGAACTTGAGCTTCTTGCCGTCCTTGGCGCGGATGCCGTCGGCGCCGCGCTTCCAGCCGGCGGCGTCCAGGATCTGGTTGGCCTTGTCGACGTTGAACTCCCACTTGGTGTTCTTCGAGACGAAGCGGGCCGGCGCGTTGACGAAGTTCGCGGTGGCGATGCCGGTACGCCCGTAGATCTCCTCCTGGATCGAGCCCCGGTCGACCAGGACGTTCAGCGCAAGGCGCACGGCAGGGTCGCTCAGCGTCGGGTGTTTGGTCTTGATCGACGAGCGCTCCCCGTCGACCTCGGTCCACGGATCGGTGGTGTTGAGCTGGATGTGCTCGATGTTGCCGCCGGCGACGATGTCGGCGCGGCCGCGGCCGCCCTGCTCCCACCGCCTGAGAATCTCGTCCTCGACCTGCATGTTCCAGGCGTAGTCGAACTCGCCGGTCTGCAGCACGGCCCGCGCGGCCGACGGCGCGTCGCCGCCGCCCTTCATCTCGATCTGGTCGAAGTAGGGCCGGTTCGGCACGTGGTAGGTGGGATTGATCTCGCCCCGGACGATGTCGCCGGGCTTGAAGTCGACGAACCGGTAGGGTCCGGTGCCCACCGGCTTCAGGTTGGTCGGCGCCTCCCGCGACTTGTCGCCCTTGAACGCCTGGAAGAGATGCTTGGGAATGATCATCCCCGTCGGACCGCAGAAGGACGCCGACCAGAAGGGGCTCGGCGACTTGAACGTGAGCTTCACGGTGTGGCTGTCGAGCTTGTCGATCTTGGCGATATCGCGGTACTGGCCGATCGTGACGGCGGCCGTACCCGTATCCATGACGTACTCCCAGTTGAACACCACGTCGTCGGCGGTGAAGGGCTTGCCGTCGTGCCACACGACGTTCTTCTTCAGGCGCCAGGTCACGGACAGACCGTCCTTCGCCACGCCGCCGTTCTGAGCGCTCGGGACCTCGGCGGCGAGCATCGGCACGAGGTTGCCGTCGGGATCGTACGATGCGAGCGGCTCGTAAAAGATCCGCGAGGCGTCCTGATCCTTGGTGCCGTTGGCGAAGTGCGGGTTCAGGAGCGTGGGCGCCTGCCACCAGAGCGTCTTGACGATGCCGCCGCCGCCCCGCTTCGTCGGATTGAACGTCCATTTCGTCTGGGCCTGGGCCACGCCCGCCGAGCCCAGCATGTGGGCGGCCATGGGCGCCGTCAGCCCCAGTCCGACCATCGTCTGAACGAACCGTCGTCGGCTCAGGCGGCCGCCCTTCACCTCGTCAAGCAGCCTCTGCAGGTCGCGCTCGTCCATGCCGTCCTCCCACCGCAGAGCGGTTAAGTGTCCTGCCCGTAGAACTTCGGGGCGATTACTATAACAGTGTGGAACAAGTGTCGGCGAATCGGCGAGTGAATGTCGGAGTATACTTTTCCATGGTTTCGGCGTGACGACCACGACGGTCCGGGGACGAAGGTGCGACGCGAGCTCGCGCTGACCGCGGTGGTGGTCGCCGCGGCGGTCATCGCGGGAGTCGGGCTCTTCACTATCCTGCG
>QHSM01000036.1 GCA_003221595.1 Candidatus Rokuibacteriota bacterium
GACAGTACGCGACGCGACCCGGGCGGCCATCAGCGGTAGGAGATTCTCGGGTCGAGCCACCCGTACAGGAGGTCCGCCGCGAGATTGGAGGCCACCACCAGGCACGAGAAGATGAACGTCACGGCCATGACCACCGGGGTGTCGTTGGCCAGGATCGAGGCGATCAGCAGCGAGCCGATCCCCGGCACGCGGAAGATCTGCTCGGTGACGATGGCCCCGCCGAAGATGTTCGGGATCTGCAGCGCGACGAGCGTCACCACCGGGATCAGCGCGTTCCGGACCACGTGCTTGACCAGGGTGACGCCTTCCGAGAGCCCCTTCGCGCGCGCCGTGTTCACGTATTCGAGCCGGATGACGTCGAGCACGGCGGCGCGCATGAAGCGCGTCATCGACGCCGCCTGGAAGAGGCCGAGGACCGCCACCGGCATGATCGCCTGGCGGACGTGCTCCCAGTACCAGCGCCAGCCCGTGGCGCTGATGTCGGCCCGATAGATGAACGGCAGCCAGTCCAGGTGGATGCTGAACAGCAGGATGAAGAGGAGGCCCGTGAAGAAGGTCGGCAGGGAGAAGCCGATGAACGCCAGCGTCGTCGCCGCCTGATCGAAGATCGAGTAGGGTCGCAGCGCCGAGTACGTGCCGATGGGAATCGCGATCAGGATGGCGAGGACCAGCGCCGAGCCCAGGACGAACAGCGTCGTCGGCAGCCTTTGCAAGATCAGCGTGTCCACGTTGACCCG
>QHSM01000038.1 GCA_003221595.1 Candidatus Rokuibacteriota bacterium
CCATCGCGTTAGCGGCGCACGGATGCGCGGAGTCCGGCGACGACCGCGGTGTTCACATCCTTGAGCTCGCCGCTCGACTTCAGCGTCTTCTCGAGCCCCGGATTGACGAACTGCGGATCGACCGTCAGGCCGAGCCATTTGGTCGCCGCGAGGTTGTCGCTCCGAAGACGGGAAGCCAGCGAGAACTCTAGCATTCGAGGGACTCTAGCGGCGGCCCCCGGAGCGCCACAACTGGACTGTCGGCGTGGCCCACTTGGACCATCGTCGGGGCCGATCCGATCCCCTCTCATGGCAACCGTTCTCGTCGCCGGGCGCGGCGAGCGCGGCGCGACCGCGCGCGCCGGGCTTCGACGAGATGAAAGAGCTTCGGATACCGGCGCGCCAGCGCGACGTACTTCTGGCGGAGCCAGCGGCTTTCGGGCAACAGGACGAAGACGCCGAGGAGCACGACCAGCAGGCCCGGGCCCGGAATGCCGGGGATCGAGAGCACGAGCCCGAGGATGATCAGCGCGATGGCCGCTCCCCATCGCGCCAGCCGCCTGACGAATCGATAGAGCGTTATCCCGGTGACTCGAACGCGAGCGTCGCGTAGCGCATGAAGATGCCGCCGCGCGGCTCGGCCAGCGGGCCGTTCCCGACCAGGCACGCGATGACGTGCCTGGCGCCGACCACGGCGCTCCCGCTCACCTCCACGCGATGCTGGGCGTTGAGGCCGACGATGACGCCGGTGCTGCGGTCGATCTTCCCGTCGATCCAGATCTCGCCGTAGTTGTCGATGTTGGTCTCGAACCAGACGCGCGAGCCCGCCAGCGCGGTCCCGCCGATCGTCGCGGGCACCTCGACCGTGATCCGGTACCACGCGAAGGTGAAGCCCACCGAGCGGGTCCCTCGTTGGGCGCCCCGGGAACCAGTCCCGCCGCCACGCGCCACTCGCCCTTGACGTGTCGTCGATCGTCGGCCTTGTTCAGGTCCAGCGCCACTCTCGGCATCGGTGTCCCCTTTCCGTCGTTCGAGCCGGGACAGTATACGCGTGCGGAGTGGGGCGCCGGACCGTAGAATGCCGCCCGGGAGGGACCAGCCGATGACCGATGCCTCGCGCGCCGTCCACGAGAAGAACGTCACCCTGCCCAATGGCCTCACGATCCACTACTACGAGTGGCCCGGGCCCGGGCCCAAGCTGGTGCTCCTGCATCCGTCGTCGGGCTACGGGCGCATGTGGGAGGCGACGGCGAGCGCGCTCGGCTCGCGCTGCCACGTCTACGCGCTCGACCAGCGCGGTCACGGCGACAGCGGGCGGCCGGACGGCGACTACTCCGCCGAGGAGTACGCCGGCGACCTGCTCCTGTTCTTCCACGCCGTGGGAATCGACAAGGCGATCGTCGCCGGCCAGTCGCTCGGCGGCCGCGTCGGGCAGGTCTTCGCCGCGATCCATCCGGAACGGATCCAGGGTCTGGGGCTCGTCGGCGGACCGCACACCAGCAATTTCTTTCCGACCCGGGCGGAGACGATCAAGGTGCTCGGCGCGGCGAACCGGATGCTCGAGTCGCCGACCGAGTTCCCGTCCCTCGACGCCGCCTACGCCTATCTGAAATCGGCGCGCCCGCGCGACGGGGAATCCACGCTCCGCCATCGGCTCGAGCACAACTTCAACAAGACCGGCGCCGGCGTCGCCGTCAAGTACGACAAGGTGCGCGTCGCGATCGGGCTGGCGCACATGGCCGACGATCTCCGGAAGTACGCGGCCCGGGCCGCCTGCCCGGTGGCGATCCTGCGCGGCACCCGCACCGCCGAGCTGACGCTGGCCGAGGCGAAGGAGATCGCCGGCTGCTGGAAGAACGCCGCCGTGGTCGACGTCGAGGGCGACTACGCGCTTCAGATGGAAAATCCGGCGGGCCTGGCCGAGGCGCTGCTGGCGCTCGCGGCCCGCGCCGCAAGCTGAGCCACCGAGGAGGGCGCCATGGCCACCGAGTCGCTCGCCGAGCTGGTACGCTTCGCCCCGGACGTCTACGGCGTTCGCTGGGTGAACCACGTCGCGCTGTTCATCGTGACCGGCGCGGGCGTCATCCTGGTCGACGCGAACGGACAGCTCAACCCGCGCACGCCGGCCCTGATCAAGGAAGCGATCCGCTCGGTCACGCCGCAGCCGGTGAAGTACTTCGTCTACAGCCACTCCGCCTTCGACCACAGCACCGGGGGCGCCGTGTTCGCGGACACCGCGCGCTACGTGGGGCACAAGAACACCGTCGAGCGCATCAGGGCCGCGAATGATCCGACGACGCCCGTGCCCGACCTGGTCTTCGACCAGAAGACGACCCTGGAGCTGGGCGGGCGCCGCGTCGACCTCTATCCGGCCGACCTCTCGTCCACCGACGACTACATCGTGGTCCACGACGCGACGGGTCGGGTCGCGATGTTCGTCGACCTGATGCAGCCGCGCAACGTCCCGTTCCGCACGCTGCTCGGTCACCCCGAGCGTATCGTCGAGCGTCTGCAGTGGCTCGAGGACAAGCTGGACTTCGACGTCATCGTCTCCGGGCACGCCACGCCGCAGATGAGCGGCACCAAGCACGACGTCGCCGAGCAGCGGGGCTACTATCGCGACCTCTCGGACGCGATCGCGACGGCGCGCGCCGCCGGCGTGGCGGACAGCTCACCGGAGATGACGACGCGGGTGGGCGCGATCCTGCACCCGAAGTACGGAGCGTGGCGGCGCTTCGACGAGTTCCTGGCCCTGAACATCCGGGGCATGATCGCCTGGCGCGCCGGGCAGGCGCCCTCGGCC
>QHSM01000039.1 GCA_003221595.1 Candidatus Rokuibacteriota bacterium
GATGTAGCCCCGAGGCGTCGTCGTCCGGTAGAACGGCACGAGCTGGTTGCGCGGGCTGCCGGAGTCGTGGGTCACGATCGCGTCGCGCGGATTGATTGTCTGCATGAAGTCCCAGATGACGCGATACGGGGTGATGGGCACCTCGTTGGACGTGAGCTTGGGCATCCATTCCGTGAGCCACGTCTCCCGGGCCTGCCGCACCTCGCCCGCCGTCGGGCCGTCGCGCCGTATGCGCGTCCCGAGAACGTCGCGGACCGCGTCGATGAACTGACGCAGGACGAGCTTGGCGTCTCCCAGGATCGGATGGTCGGCGGCGTAATTCTTGTTGAGATCGCGCTCGTCGTTGGTCGCGTGAATGATGGTCTTCCCGGCCGGCAGGGTCGCGGCCATCCCGTGCTTCGTGAAGCTGCAGCCCACCCCGAACACGACGTCGGCTTGCGGGAGAAAGTGGTGGACCGGGCCGGACATCACGCCGCCACCGCCGGTGCCGAGCGCCAGCGCGTGGTCTTCCGGGAACGCGCCCTTCCCCTCGAGGGTGGTCATGACCGGAGCCTGCAGAAGCTCGGCGAGCTCGAGGAGCTCCGGCGTGGCCTCGGCGTACATCACTCCCTGGCCCGCGTGGATGACGGGTCGACGCGCCTGCACCAGCACGCGCGCCGCGTCGGCGATGTCCTGCTGATTGCCCGACGGGCTCGTCGCCTTGACCGGCCTGTACGAGAGCGCCACCTGGTCGGCGACCTCGGCGATCGCCACGTCGGCGGGGATCTCCACCATGACCGGCCCCGGCCGGCCCATCTTGAGGAGGTTGAAGGCCCGGCGCATGACCTCCGTGACCTGCTCGGGCTGGTTCAGCGTCTCCACCCACTTGGTGACCGACGCGTACGTGCGCGCCGAGCTGAAGAGCGGAAAGACCTGGGCGCGATCCCGCTGGTGCCCGAGCGGCAGCACGAGAATCGGCACCGAATCGGAGTACGCCGTGGCGACGCCCGGGAAGGCGTTCTCGGCGCCGGGTCCGTACTGCATCGCGAACACGCCGAGGCGCCGGCCGTTGGTCGTCCGGCTGAAGCCGTCCGCGATGCCCACGCCGACGCGCTCCTGGCGGCAGAGCACCGGTCGGATGCCGGCGGCAGCCGCCGCATCGATGATCGGTGTGGTCGGATAGGTGCTCAGGAATTCCACGCCCTCTCGCTTCATGATCTCGGCGATCGCGTCGACGACTTTCATCGGTCTCCGTCCTCCAGGGGGCTCGACGTTCTACGAGGGACTCGGGGCGAGTCCCAGGGCCTGCCGCCCGAATTGCTCGGCGATGAGGTCCCAGCTGAGCGCCGCGTGGTGCGAGGCGCTGTGCGCGTCTCGATGACAGCGCTGGATCGGCTCCGTGTCGAGAACGGCGCGCGCGCCGCTTCCCTCGAAGAGCCGATCGACCGCGCGCAGGCAGAGGCGGGTGACGAAGGCCTTGTCGCGACGGTAACGGAGGCGATCCAGCTCGGTGAAGGGCTCGCCGCGCGCGGCCCGGTCGAGAATTTCCCGGATGTCGCTCCGGTGCAGTGAGCGGGCGGCGTCCACTTCGGCGGCGGCTTCGGCCAGCCGAAGCTGGACGGCCACCGATTCCGCCGTCCGGCCGGGGCCCGAGGCGCGCTGAGCGCGGGACGTGAACTCGTCGATCGCGCCCTGGGCGATCCCGACGAGCGGAGCCGCCAGATCCCACCCCGCCAGACAGCGAAGCGGCGCGCGATAGCTGAGCCGGGCGTGCAGCTCCCATCCGGTCATGTCCTCGGCGCCGGCGCGATCGGGGTCCACGGCGCGGTGGGCCGGGACGAACGCGTCCTCGACCACGATGTCCTTGCTCCCGGTCCCGCGCATACCCGAGGCGAACCACGTGTCGAGAATCTGGTAGTCCGAGCGCGGAAGAAGGAGCCACGTCAGCCCGCCGGGCCGCGGTCCCGCCACCGCGACCATCGCCCAGGTGCTGGCGTCGCACCCGCTGGAGAAGCCCCAGCGGCCCGACACGCGCAGCCCGCCGCTCGTCGGCGCCCTCTTTCCTCCGGCGGGATTGAGGCCGCTGGAGAAGAGGGTGTCGGGTCCGGTCGCGAAGAACTCCTCCTGGGCCTGCTCGGGGAAGTGGCCGAGCCACCAGTTGTGCGCGGTCCACAGGGAGTAGCACCAGGCCGTCGACCCGCAGCCGCGCCCGAGCTCGAACCCCACGTCGAAGGCCGTGTCCACCTCGACGTCGTGGCCGCCGTAGCGGCGGGGATTGCCGATCCGGATGAGACCGGAGTCGCGGAGATCCTGGACGGTCTCGGCGGGAATCTGACGGAGCTGCTCGGTGCGCGTCGCGCGCGACTTCAGCACCGGTACCAGCTCCGCGGCTCGGCGCAGGAGCTCTTCGCGGCTCAGCAGCGCCGGGGAAATCCCGGCCCGGGTGGCCCTGTCGTTCACGGCGCCAATGCTACGCCGGACGGCGCGCAAGAGCGAGGGCGGATCAGAAGGCCAGGCGCATCGCCCGCGCGAGGAACCTCACCAGCGGCGCCGCGCGGCGACAGGCACGGACGAAGCGCGCCGGAAAGTCGGCCGCGCAGGCCTGCGCCTCGGTGAAGCTGACGCCGGTCGTGAAGCTCAGGCGCTTGAGGTCGGCGGCGAGCGGGTGATCGGGATCGAAGCCGCGCGGCGTGCGCTTCAAGATGTTCTCGCCGTGCGAGAGTCCCGGGCGCCGCGCCCGCTTCCACGCCGATGGATTCCCGACGATCGCCGAACGGATGGCCTGGAGCGTTTCGCCGCCCGGCCGCCACATCCCCGCCCCCATGAACGCCTCGCCGGGCGCCAGGTGCAGATAATAGCCCGGCGCCTCGGCGTCCTTTTCCGCCTCGAGCGCGAAGAACAATCCCGCGTTCGTCTTGTAGGGCGTCTTGTCCCGGCTGAAGCGCGTGTCGCGATAGATTCGCAGCAGCGAGCCGCGTGAAGGGTGCGGATCGGCGACGAGGTGAGGGCTGATGGCTCTGAGCCCCGGCCCGATCGCGGCGATGAAGCCGAGCAGCGGGTCGCGCACCTCGGCCAGGTACCGGTCCTTGTTCGCGTTGAACCACTCACGAGTGTTGTGGCGCCGGAGCTCGCCGAGGAAGCGAAAGAGATCGCGGGTGACGTACGGCGATGGCATCGGTCAGACCGAGCGGTGCAGGCCCCCGTCGACGTGGATGCGCTCGCCCGTGATGTAGCGGGCCTTCGGCGAGCAGAGGAACGCGGCGAGGAACGCGACGTCGTTCGGGTCGCCGAAGTAGCCGAGCGGGATGTTTCGCGAGAACTCGGCCTGGCTCTCCGGCGTCGGATGCAGGCGGGTGTCGATCTGCTCGCTGTGCACTTGACCGTCGAGGGCTCGGCGCTGCCGGTGACGCAGAGGATCCGGCCCCAGCGCCCAGCGATCATGCCGGGCAGGAGCGCCTGCGTCAGCCGCCGCACCGCGGTGAAGTTGATCGAGAACGACTCGTCCCACACCGAGTCCGGCGAATCCCAGGGGACCGTACGCGAGCCGCCGGCGTTGTTGATCAGGATGTCGACCCGCCCGTACGCGGAGAGCGCGGCATCGCGAAGCCGGCCGGCGGCATCGGCCACGTAGAGATCGAGGGGCACCGCGAGCGGGCGCGGTCCGCCCGCCCGCTCGATCTCGTCCTGGAGGGTCGCGAGCAGGTTCGCCCGGCGCGCGGTCACGACGGTCTGCACGCCCTCGGCCGCCAGCACCTTGGCGATCTCGCGGCCGATGCCGACGCTGGTGCCGGTGACCACCGCGACTTTCCCCTTCAGCTCGAGCTCCATCCCACTCTCCGGCGCAGATCGAGGAGGCTGCCGACGATTCCCTTGGGCAGGAAGACGATGAACAGCACCAGCAGGACTCCGTAGACGAGGTTGTCCCAGCCGACCGCCCGGGTGCCGAACGAGATGCGCAGGACCTCGGCCAATAGAATCGTGATCACCGCGCCGATCGTCGGGCCCAGGGAGACGTAGATGCCCCCGACGACGACCGCGAAGACCATCTGGAGCGAGACGGAAATCCCGCTCACCGTGTCCGGTGAGATGAACATCTGGTACTGACAATAGAGGGCGCCGGCCAGGGCCGTCATCCCCGCGCTCAGCACGGTGATCTTCAGCTTCTCGGCCGTCACGTGGATGCCGGTCGCCGCCGCGGCGTCCTCGTCCTCGGAGATCGCCTCGAGCGCGTAGCGGAGCATGCTCCGGTCGACACGATACCAGACGTAGAGCCCGCCGGCCCAGACGGCGAGGGCGATCAGGTACCAGGTCGTCTTCTCGCTGAACTGGAGAGCCCAGAGCGAGCTGCCGCCGTGGTAGCGCTCCGGGGTGTACCCGAGCGAGCCCCCGGTGTAGTCGCGCGTCGCGGTGATCACCTGCAGGACGATGCCGGAGAGCGCCAGCGTGACCAGCGCGAAGTAGTGGCCGGTGATCCGGAAGCGAAAGCACGGGTAGGCGACCACCGCCGCCAGCACCATGCCGGCCACGAGGGCCAGCGGGACGCCGAGCCACGGGCTGACGTGCCCGTAGTTCCACGCGAGCGCCGTCACGTAGGCGCCGATCCCCATGAACCCGCCGTGACCGAGCGAGACCAGCCCGAATCGCCCCATGACGGACCAGGACGTGTAGGCGAACGACCAGATGAGAATGATGACCAGGATGTGCAGCGGATAGGGCGACCGGTAGACGAACGGCAGCGCGACCAGGGCGGCGCCGCCGATCCACGGGTGCGCGCGTCTCACGAGCGCCGCGCCATCAGTCCCTGGGGCCGGATGAACATCATCACGATGAAAAAGGCGAAGGCGAAGACGTAGCCCCACTCGAGGTCGAGGTAGAGGCCGCCCACCGAGATGATCTCGGCGAACACGAAGGCGGCGACGAAGCCGCCGACGAAGTTGCCGAGGCTGCCGAGGACGCAGATGAGGAACGTGATCGGCCCGAACGAAAGCCCCACGAACGGGTGGATGGCGCGGATCGCGGTGCCCGTATACGTCCGGGTCAGCCAGAGATAGACGAGCACCATGCCGATGAGCGCCGCCGCGAAGGCCAGCAGGCGCGAGTAGCTCACGAACATGCCGCCTACCTTGAGCACCGGCAGCCGGAGGCCCAGGTTCTTGAACTCGATGCCGAAGAGGACGGTGGCGGCCGACTGCAGGAAGAAGAGCACGCCCCCGGTGGCCAGCAGCTGGTTGATGGGCGCCGCCCCGAGGAGTGGAGCGATGACCAGGACGTGCAGGAGCACGCCGAGAATGCCGACACTGACGATGCAGGCCACCGCCGCCACCCAGATGGGCGCGTGGTAGACGGTGTAGAGGTAGTACATCCCGTACATGCCCAGCATGATGAGCTCGGCGTAGCAGATCCAGACGACGTCGATGACACCGAAGACGAGGTTGAGGCCGAGCGACAGGAGCGCCAGGACGCCGCCCAGCAGCACGCCGCTGAGCAGCGCCTCCAGCAAGAAGATGTCGAAGACGGCCAGTGGATTCATCTCACACGCCCAGGTAGGCTTCGCGGATCGTGTCGGTCGCCAGCAATTCGGCGGCGCTGCCGGTGGCGCGGATGCTGCCGGCCTTCAGCAGGTAGGCACGGTTGACGACCCGGAGGACCTGCTGCACGTTCTGCTCGACGATGAGCACGGTGAGGCCGCCGGCGCGGATGCGCTTGACGAGGTCGAACACCTGCTCGACGAGGACCGGAGCGAGCCCGGCCGACGGCTCGTCGAGCAGCAGCAGCCTGGGCGCCGACATGAGGGCGCGGCCGATGGCGCACATCTGCTGCTCGCCGCCCGACATGCTGCCGGCGAGCTGGCGATGGCGCTCCCGAAGACGCGGAAACAGCTCGTAGACGACGTCGAGCTGCTGGCGGAATTTCGGCCGGGCCGCCGGCGCGAAGCCGCCCATTCTCAGATTGTCTTCGACCGTCATGCGCGGGAACAGGCGGCGGCTCTCCGGCACGTGGGCGATGCCGAGCTCGACAATCCGATGAGACGGCGTCGCCGCCAGATCGGTGCCCTCCAGGCGGATCGAGCCCGACGTGGGCCGGATCAGCCCCGAGATGGCGCGCATGAGCGTCGTCTTGCCGGCCCCGTTCGGGCCGATGACACCGACCGCCTCGCCGGCCTTCACGTCGAGCGACACGTCGAAGAGCGCCTGAAACGTGCCGTACCCGGCGCAGACGGCCCGGAGCTCGAGCATCAGCGACGGGCGGACGCGGCCGCCGAAACCGCGGCGGCCTGGGCGCCGAGATAGACCTCGATCACGCGCGGATCGCTCGCGACGCGCGCCGGCGGGCCCTCGGCGATCTTCTCGCCGTGATCGAGGACCATGATCCGATCCACCACGCGCATCAGGACTCCCATGATGTGCTCGACCCAGATGATCGTGATGTTCAGGTCCTTGCGGATCCGACCCAGGAGCTCGGCCGCGTGGTCCATCTCGTGCTCGTCCAGACCGCTCAGGCTCTCGTCGGCCAGCAGGAGCTTCGGCGAGGTCGCGAGCGCCTTGGCGAGCTCCAGCTTCTTCAGGGCCGCCGCGCCCAGGCCGTCGACCGGCGCCCGGGGGTCGATGGGCAGGCCCACCAGCCCGAGCGCCCGTTCGGCGGCCTCGAAGGCCTTCGCGCGCGAATGTTGACCCTGTCCGTAGAAGCCCGCGAGCATCACGTTTTCGAGGATCGACAGCCGGCGAAACGGCCGGGGAATCTGAAAGGTGCGCCCGACGCCCAGGTTGATGATTCGATGCGGCGCCAGCCCGGCGATCTCGTGGCCCTCGAGGCGAATCGAGCCGCGGTTGGGGACGAGGGCTCCCGATAGCAT
>QHSM01000040.1 GCA_003221595.1 Candidatus Rokuibacteriota bacterium
GACGGCGAATCACGAGATCGCCAGCCACGGCTGGTCGCACCGGAGCCTCTGGCTTTGCGGGCCGCGGCGGACCGACGCCGAGATCGGACGCGCCCATCACCTGCTCTCCGAGGCCGCGGGCCGGCCGCTCCGTCACTTCCGTCCGCCCTGGGGCATGGTGAACGCGGCGATGTTCGGCGCGCTTCGCCGCCACGGCGAGCGCTGCGTGCTCTGGTCGATCCAGCCCGAGGGCCTGCGTGCGACGATGGCGACGCAGCAGGCGGACGACGTCCTGCGCCGCGCCCATCCCGGCGCGATCGTGGACCTGCACGACGCCGAAGGTGTCGGCGGCGCGCCCGAGCGCCTGCTCGCCGCCCTCCCCCTCATGATCGACGGCCTCCGCTCCGCCGGTTACGACCTGGTGACCGTCACCGAGCTCCTCGACGAAACCTAGCCGCGCAGGACGTACGCGCTGAAGTGCGGGCGCCGAAGCACACGAGTCCGACTCTCGATCTGACGCGCAAGCTACGATCCGCGCGAGGAGTCGGGTCGGCAGGGCGGTCGGGCGCGGCGGGGGTCGAAGGGACCCGTTCCCGACACGCGACGGGGGAAGCGGAGCGCCGAGATGGAGCCCAGCCCCCCCGGAGCAGCGAACCCATCCCGCGTGGTCGTCTCGCCCCCCGCCGCGCCCGACCGCCCTGCCGACCCGCCGCCAGCGAACTACGACAAACGACGGCGCGCAAGGAAGCGAAAGAACTCGCGTCCCTCCGCCAGCCGCCGACGGCAAACCGAGGCGTCCTGAGCCATCTCCCTGAGAAATCCGAAGATCTTCCGCGGCCGGAAGTAGAAGCGGCGATAAAAGCTCTCGACCGAGGCGAAGATTTCCGTTCGCGACAGATGTGGGTAGCCGAGCACGCTCGCCTGCACGCCGGCGTCGTCCACGAGCTCGCTCTGCTGGAGCCAGCCGCGCTCGAGCGCCTCCTGGTAGAGCGCCGTGCCGGGGTACGGCGCCGCGAGCGACACCTGCAGGGAGTCCGGGTCGATCTGACGGGCGAAGCGAATCGTCTCCTCGATCGTCTCGCGCGTCTCGCCGGGCAGACCCATGATGAAGGTGCCGTGGATCTTGATCCCGAGAGACTTCGCGCTTTTCGTGAACTCGCGGGCGATATCGAGACGGACGCCCTTCTTCACCTCATTGAGGATCGCCTGGCTTCCGGACTCGTAGCCGACCAGCAGGAGCCGGAGCCCGTTGTCGCGAAGGACCTCGAGCGTCGAGCGCGGCACGTTCGCCTTGGCGTTGCACGACCACGTGACGCCGAGCCGGCCGAGCCCCCGGGCGATCGCCTCGGCACGCGGCAGGTCGTCGGTGAACGTGTCGTCGTCGAAGAAGTATTCCTTCACCTTCGGGAAGTGGCCGCGCGCCCGCGCGATCTCGGCGACGACGTGGTCGACGGACCGCGTGCGGTAGCGATGGCCGCCCACCGTTTGCGGCCAGAGGCAAAAGGTGCAGCGCGACCGACACCCCCGGCCCGTGTAGAGCGACACGTACGGATGCAGGAGGTAGCCGATGAAGTACTGCTCGATCACCAGGTCGCGCTGGTAGACGTCCACGACGAACGGCAGCGCGTCCATGTTCTCGAGCGTCGGCCGCTCCGGCGTGCGCTCGAAGTGTCCGTTCGTGCGATAGCTGAGCCCCGCCACCTTCGAGAGCGGCCATCCCTGGGCGATTTCCTGGATGGTGAAGTCGAACTCGCTGCCCGCGACGAACTCGATCGCCGGCGAGGCAGCGAGGGCGCGCTCGCGCTGGACGGCGACGTGCGCCCCGACGAAGCCGATCCGCAGCCGCGGGTTCTCCTGCTTGAGCGCCTCGGCGACGCGGACGTCGTGCGCAAACGACGCGGCGCTCGTGTGGAGCACGGCGAGGTCGTAGTCCCGCCCGAGCGGCACCACGTCCCCGAACGTGAGCCCGGCCGGAGGCGCGTCGACGAGACGGCTGCCGGGGACGAGCGCCGCCGGCTGGGCGAGCCACGTGGGGTACCAGAACGACCGGATCTCGCGGCGGGCTTGATACCGGGCGCCGGCGCCGCCGTCGAAGCCCTGAAACGACGGCGGATGCAAAAAGAGGGTGCGCAGGTAGTCGGTCATTCGCCGCTATCTTATCTCATTCATCCAGAGGGAACGCCCGCCGCTGACGCCGAGAAGGCGGGCGGCCGGGAGCCCGGCGACGACGCTCCGCGCCGGGCTCCGAACGCTGACGACCCATACCCGCCGACCGCTCGCCCACGCATCGCGCAGCCTCGCCTCGTCCCAGAAGAGGTCGCGCGCCTCCGGACGCTCGGCGCCGAAGCCCAGGACGCTCCGCCGGCCGTCGACGATCACCGGCCGTCGCCCGGCGTACCACTCGAATGCGCCGGAGTTCTCGATCGGACCCTCATGAGCCACCACGTCGTCCGGACCGGCGAGCCGCGCCACGTTCCGCGCCAGATCGCGCACGGCGCGGTAGTTGGCGACCAGCCCGAGCCCGACCGCGACGGAGGGCAAGGACGCGATCATCGTCACGGCGACGATCGTGACGACCAGGGTCCGCCGGCGCTCGGGTGACACTGCGGCGCGCCCGATCGCGAGACCGGTCGCGAGCGCTGCCGCCCCGAACACGAGCGCGTTGACGCGAAAGAGCGGCAGGAAGTCGTCGAACGGCGGAATCGGCGCGGGCAACCCGGCGGCGACGCTCTTCTGCGCGGCCGCGTCGACCGTGTCGATGATGGCCGCGTAGAGCCGGGAGCCGCTGCCGGTCCAGGCCAGGGCCATGCCGAGGCCGATCACGGCGAAGACGGCCGCGTGGACCAGCGCCAGACGCCTGCCGCTGTCGACCTCCCAGGCGCGCGCGGCGAGGAGCGCGATGCCGAACGAGGCGGGCAGCCCGTAATGCGACAGGCGGAAGGGCGACAGCGCCGTGACCACCAGGACGCTCAGCGCCCACAGCGCCAGCGCCGTCCACGCCACCTCGTCCGGGTCGCGCCATGCCCGCCGGCGCACGAGCGACCAGATGGCGACGCCG
>QHSM01000041.1 GCA_003221595.1 Candidatus Rokuibacteriota bacterium
TCCGATCGCGTTGACGCGGATTCCGTGGGTCGCGAGCTCCTGCGCGAGGCACTTCGTCAGCATCCAGACTCCCGCCTTGCTGACGCTGTAGGGCGCGCTCGTGGAGGGCATCCGCGACATGATCGACCCGAGATTGATGATGCTGCCGGGGCGCCGGTGCTCCATCATCCAGCGCGCCACCGCGCGGTTGGAGAACAGCACGCCGTAGAGGTTGACGTCGATGACCCGGCGGAACTGGTCCATCGGGATATCCAGCACCGTGTACGGCTGGTATGTTCCGGTCCCGGGCATCCGCGCGCCGCCCACGCCCGCCGCGGCCACGAGCACGTCGATCGCCCCGAGCGCCTCCACGCAGCGGCGGACCATCCCGTCGTTGGCGGCCTCGTCGGTGGTGTCGACTCGCAGGGCCAGCGCCTTGCGGCCCGCCGCCTCGACTTGCCGCGCGGTCTCCGTGGCCGCCGCCTGATCGAGATCGGCGGCGCAGACGTTGGCCCCCTCCCGGGCAAACCGCAGGGCGCACGCCCGCCCGATTCCGCTGCCCCCGCCCGTGATCAGCGCGATCTTGCCGTCGAGCCGTCCAGCCATGTCGCTCTCCTCCGCGAATCGTTGTTGTCCCGCCCGAGAGCCTGCGACCTCCGTGTCGCGTCGTCAAGTCGCGGCCGATGACGTATGATCGGGCCCGATGCCCGAGATCCTCACGGTGCGAACGCGGGCGCTGGAGATCGCCTACGAGGCGCACGGCAGCGCGAGCGGCGCGCCCATCGTCCTGCTCCACGGCTTCCCGGACGACGCGCGGGCCTGGGACGGCGTGGTCCCGCCGCTGACCGCCGCCGGGTATCGCGTGCTGGTCCCCTACCTGCGCGGCTACGGACCCACGCGCTTCCTCGATGCGAGCGAGCCGCGCATGGCCCAGCAGGCGGCGCTCGGTCAGGATCTGCTGGACTTCATGGACGCGCTCGGCGTGCGCGCCGCCGGATTGGCCGGCTACGACTGGGGCGGCCGGGCCGCGTGCATCGCGGCGATCCTCGCCCCCGAGCGCGTGCGGGGCCTCGTGACCATCGGCGGCTACAACGTCCAGAACACGCTGACGCCGGCGCCGCCGGCCTCGGCCGTGGCCGAGCGCTCGCACTGGTATCAGTGGTACTTCAACACCGAGCGCGGCCGGCGGGGGCTCGAGACGAATCGCCGCGAGATCTGTCGTCTCCTGTGGAACGAATGGTCGCCGACCTGGCGATTCGATCAGGCGACCTTCGACCGCACGGCTCCGTCGTTCGACAACCCCGACTTCGTGGCCGTGGTGATCCACTCGTACCGCCACCGTCACGGCAACGCGCCGGGCGACCCGCGCCTGGACGCGATCGAGCGCCGCCTCGCCCCGAGACCGGCGATTACCGTTCCCACCATGATCCTGCACGGGGCGGAGGACACGGTGGGACCGCCCCGTCGCTCCGAGGGCGACCTGTCACGATTTCCGGCGGGGTATCGAGGTCATCTGCACCGGCGACGAGGTCTTGACGGGCAAGATCGTCAACACCAACTTCAGCTACATCACGCAGAAGCTCGAGGACGTCGGGCTCGCGGTCCAGTGGGAAACGACGGTCGGCGACGACCGGGAGAACCTCCTGCTGGCGTTCACGCTGGCCGGCCAGCGCGCCGACGCGGTCATCGTCAACGGCGGGCTCGGCCCCACGGTCGACGATCTCTCCCAGGAGATCGCGGCCAAGGCGGCCGGCGTCGAGCTGGCGCTCAACGAGGGGTGGCTCGGCACGATGGAGGAGTTCTTCCGCAAGCGCAGCCGGGTCATGCCGCCGAACAACAAGAAGCAGGCGATGCTGCCGACCACCGCCGAGGTGATCGACAATCCGATCGGCACCGCGTGCGGCTTCGCGCTCGACATCGGCCGGGCGCGCTTCTTCTTCACGCCCGGGGTGCCGCGCGAGCTCCGGCGCATGCTCGAGGAGCAGATCATCCCGCGGCTCCTCGCCAAGAGCGGCCTGCAGGCGGCCATTCACCTGAAGCGGTTCCATTCCTACGGCCTCGGCGAGTCGCACGTGGACCAGCTCCTCACCGGCGTGGAGGAGCTCGCGGCGGACGGCAGCGTCAAGCTCGGCTTCCGCGCCCACTACCCGCAGCTCGAGACCAAGCTGACCGTCCGCGGCAAGGACATGGACGACATCCGCCGCAAGCTGGCGCCGGTCGAGACCGAGGTGCGCAAGCGCATGGGCAACTTCATCATGGCCGAGGACGAGCAGACGCTGGAGAGCGTCATCCTGGCCGAGCTGACGAAGCGTCAGGGCTCGCTGGCGATCGTCGAGACGTTCACCGGCGGACTCATCACCTCGCGCCTCGCCCCGATCCCCGGCGCCGAGAAGCTCGTCCGGCGCGGCATCGTCTCCCGCGACCTCGGCGAGATCTACGCGGGCGTCGGCCTCGACGGCCGGCCCCCGGCGGGCGAGCTGACGCGCGAGACGGCCGAGGCGGTGGCGCAGGCGGCGCGACGCCGGACGGGCGCGACGCACGCGCTGGCGGTGCTGATCGATCTCGACGACGGCCCGGACCGGATCGACTTCGGCGGCACCATCTGCCTGGCCATCGCGACCGCGGACGGCACCGAGTCCCGGAAGAGCCGCATTCTCGGCGGGCGCGAGTGGGTCCGCCTGGGCGCCTCCGAGATGGGGCTCGACTGTCTGCGTCGCCAGCTCCAGGGACTGCCGGTGTACGAACGGATCGACTTCGAGAAAACGTGAGAGGGTATCAACCATGCCGATCGTCGACGCGCAGGTCCACATCTGGGCGGGCCACAAGCCCACGAATCCGAGTCACCGGCAGGTCGAGAACTACTCGAAGGACGACCTGCTGAAGGAGATGAACGCCGCGGGGGTCGACGCGGCGATCATCCACCCGCCGGGCTGGGATCCCAATTCCAGCGCGCTGGCCGTCGAGGCGGCGCGGCAGCATCCCAATCGGCTCGCGATCCTCGGCAACTTTCCGCTCGATCGCCCGGAGAGCAAGGCACTCGTCGACGGCTGGAAGCGGTGGCCCGGGATGCTCGGGCTCAGGTTCGCGCTGAACCAGCCGCATCAGCAAACGTGGCTGACCGACGGCACCGCGGACTGGCTGTGGCCGGCCGCCGAGCGCGCGGGGCTCCCGGTCGCGCTGATCGGGGCCAACGTGCTGCAGTCGATCGGCGGGATCGCCGAGCGCCACCCCGGGCTCAAGCTGATCATCGACCACTTCGGGCGGCCCGACGCGAGCTGGTCGCACCTTCCGGGCGTGCTGGCCCAGGCCAAGCACAAGAACGTGGCACTCAAGGCCACCGGCGCGCCGAGCTACTCGAACGAGCCCTACCCGTATCGCAACATCCACGAGCACATTCGCAAGCTCTACGACGCCTTCGGACCGGATCGGATGTTCTGGGGCACCGACATCACCCGCATGCCCGTCTCGTGGAAGCAGTGCGTGACGATGTTCACCGAGGAGCTGCCCTGGCTGTCGGGGAAGGACAAGGAGCTCATCATGGGACGCGCGGTCTGCAACTGGCTCGGCTGGAAGCTCGCGTGAAGGAGATGCGCCGATGAAGCAGATAGTGCTCGAGCGGTACGGCCAGCCCGAAGATGGGCTGCGCTGCGCCGACGTGCCCGACGTGGGCGCGCCCGGCGCCGGAGAGGTGGTCTTCGAGGTCCTGGCGTTTCCGATCAACCCCGCGGACATTTCGTTCTGTCGGGGCAGCTATCGTCTGAAACCGCCGCTGCCGGCCACGCCCGGCGCCGAGTGCGTCGGCCGCGTCACCGCGGTCGGCGCCGGCGTCTCCCACGTGAAGACGGGCGATCTGGTCATCAACCTGCAGCGGGAGAACTGGGCCCAGCAGCGGCGCGTCAAGGGCGACGACGTCATCGCCGTGTCGGAGGGCATCGACGTTCAGCAGGCCGCCATGCTGCGCATCAACCCGGCGACGGCGCTCCTGTTGCTCACCGACATCGTCGATCTGAAGCCGGGGGACTGGGTCATCCAGAACGTCGCCAACTCGGCGGTCGGCCGGCTCCTGATCCGCCTGGCCAAGCCGCGCGGGATCAAGACCGTGAACGTCGTGCGGCGCGAGTCGCTCTTCGGCGAGCTGAAGGCGCTCGGCGCCGACGCCTGCGTCGTCGACGGACCGGACCTGGCCGAGGCGGTGAAGACGCACACACGCGAGGCGCCGATCCGCCTGGGAATCGACGCCGTATCGGGCCGGGCCACGACGCGGATCTCGGCGTGCGTGGGCGAGGGCGGCGTCGTGTGTAATTACGGCTCGATGACGGGCGAGGACCCGGTCATGTCCCGCAACGGACTGATCTCCGGCGGGCAGACGCTGGTCGGCTTCATCCTCGGCCGCGCGCTGGGCACTCGCTCGCTCGAGCAGATCCGGGCGATCTACGCCGACCTCGGCCAGCAGATCGCGAAGGGGGCCCTGTCAGCGCCCATCGAGATGGTCTACCCCATCGAGGAGATCACGGAAGCGGTGGCGCACGCCCAGCGCGGCGAGCGCAGCGGCAAGATCCTGGTCGCGCCGAACGGGCCGATGTAACAGTCCTGTGAAAGTCGGCCCGTCTGCGCACCGCCCCTCTCACCGGTCGTAGCCCGACCCTCACCGCCGGGTCG
>QHSM01000042.1 GCA_003221595.1 Candidatus Rokuibacteriota bacterium
TAGTCGTCGTCGTCCATCGCCGGCAGATCGTCGTGGATCAGCGAATAGGTGTGGATCACCTCGAGCGCGCACGCCGTGGGCATCACCGTCGCCGCCGGGGCGCCGACGGCCTCGGCCCCCGCGATCACGAGGATCGGCCGCAGCCGCTTGCCGCCCGCCAGCACGCTGTAGCGCATCGCGCGATGCACGGTCGGCGGCGGAGCGTCCTCGCCCGGCAGGAGCCGCTCGAGCGCCGCGTCGACCAGCGCGCGCCTGTCTTTTAGATAGCCGTCGAGGTCGAAAGCGCTCATGCGTCTCGCTCGGGCTCCCAGGTGAACGGCCGGGCGCTGACCCCGCCGGCGTCGTCGCGCGCGAGCACCTCGATGCGCTTCTCGGCGTCCTCGAGGTATCGAGAGCAGCTCCGGGCCAGTCCCACGCCCTCCTCGAAGATCGTCAACGATTCTTCGAGCGGGAGATTCCCCGCCTCCAGCTTGCCCACGATCTGCTCGAGTCGCGCCAGACAGTCTTCAAACTTGAGGTCGGTCATCCTGCTCCCTCGTCGCGGTCACCCGCGCGTCGAGGCTCCCCTGCTGCAGTAGCACCTGCACATCGTCGCCCGCCTTCACCTGGCTCGCGCTGCGCACGAACTCGCCCGTCCGCGCGCGCGTCAGGCTGTAGCCGCGCCCGAGCACCGCCAGCGGTGAGAGCGAGTCGAGCCGCGCGACGGCGGCCCGCAGGCCCGAGCGCGCGCGATCGCAGTGCCGGGTGAACGAGGCGATCAGCCGCGCCTCGAGCCCTTCGAGGCGATGGCGGCCGGTGGTCACCCGCGCCACCGGATCGGAGGCGCGCAGCGCCCGCGCCGCCAGCGCCATCCGATGGCCCGCGCGGCTCACCTCGCCGCGCATTCCGCGACGCAGCCGGACCGTCAGCTCGTCGACCCGCCGCTCGAGGTCGCGCAGCGGCCGGGCGGCGGAGCGCTCGAGCCGCGCGCGGAGCTGCACGAGCGTGTCCACCACCGCCTGCTTCTCGCGCACGACCAGCTCGGCCGCGGCCGACGGCGTGGGCGCGCGGAGGTCGGCGACGAAGTCGGCGATCGTGAAGTCCACCTCGTGGCCCACCGCCGACACCACCGGCACCTTCGACCCCGCGATGGCCCGGGCGACGAGTTCTTCGTTGAAGGCCGAGAGGTCCTCGATCGAGCCGCCGCCCCGGCCGACGATGATGACGTCGACGTCGCCCAGCGTGTCGAGGTCGCGGAGCGCCTGCGCGATGTCCTCGGCGGCGCCGTCGCCCTGCACCTTGCAGGGCGAGATCACGATCGAGAGCTCGCCGAAGCGCCGCCCGATGACGCGGAGCATGTCCTGGATCGCCGCGCCGCTCGTCGAGGTGACGAGGCCGATCTTGCGCGGGAATCGCGGCAGCTCGCGCTTGCGGGCCTGATCGAAGAGGCCTTCGGCCTGCAGCCGGGCCTTGAGCTGCTCGAAGGCGAGCTGGAGCGCGCCGAGCCCCTTCGGCTCGAGCAGCTCGACGACCAGCTGGTACTCGCCCCGCTGCGGGTAGACCTCGATGCTGCCGAAGGCCAGCACGTGCAGGCCGTCGGCGGGCTCGAATCGAATCCGGCGCCCGCGGCTCCGGAAGAGCGCGGCGTGCAGCTGCGAGTCGGCGTCCTTCAGCGTGAAGTACGCGTGGCCCGAGCCGTAGAGGCGATAGTTCGAAATTTCGCCCTCGACCCAGACCGCCGGGAAGCGCTCTTCCAGTACCTCGCGCAACCGCGTGGTCAGCTCGGAGACCGTCAGCACCTTGCGGTCGGGGCTCACGCGTTCCCCACCTGGCGCTCGGCCGCGCGCAGCGTGTTGCGCAGGAGCATCGCGATCGTCATCGGGCCGACCCCGCCGGGCACCGGCGTGATCGCGTGGGCCCGCGCCGCCACACTCGCGAAGTCGACGTCGCCGACGAGCTTGCCGGTCTCGAGGCGGTTGATCCCGACGTCGATCACCCAGGCGCCCTCTTTCACCATGTCGCCGGTCACGGTGCGCGGGCGCCCGGCCGCGACGCAGAGGACATCGGCGCGGCGCGTGTGGGCCGCGAGATCGCGCGTACGCGTGTGGCACATCGTGACCGTGGCGTGACGTGCCAGGAGGAGCTGGGCCAGCGGCTTGCCGACGAGCCGCGAGCGGCCGATCACGACCGCCTCGGCCCCCTTCAGATCGCACCGGTAATGGTCGAGGATCTCCACGCAGCCGGCGGGCGTGCAGGGCACGACGGTCGGAGCGCCGGCGAGTAGCCGCCCGAGGTTGGCCGGGTGCAGGCCGTCGACGTCCTTGTCAGGGGTGATCGCGGCGATCGCCTCGTCCTGGTCGAGCGCGGCGGGCAGAGGGAGCTGGAGCAGGATCGCGTGGACGCCGCGGTCGGCGTTGAGCCGTCGCAGCAGCGCCAGCAGCGCTGCGCGGTCGAGCCCCTCGGGATGGATGTGGTCCTGGGAGGCGATCCCGACGGTGTCGGCCGCCCGTTTCTTGTTCGCGACGTAGACTTTCGACGGTGCGAAGTCACCCACCAGGACGACGGCGAGCGTCGGGACCGCGCCGGTCGTGTCCTTCAAGCGCGCCACGCCCGCGCGGACGTCGTCCAGCACGGTCTGGGCGACGAGCTTGCCGTCGAGGATCAAACCGGAACGCGGAGTCGGCGGATCGACGATGCGCGACCGGTCTCGGGCTCGACCACGATCACCACGCCCTGGAGGGCCGCGGGGCCCTTGGCGGTCTCGAAGCGGATCGGCATCTGGTTGAGAAACCGCTGGATGATCTGATCGCGGTCCACGCCGATGACGCCGTCGGTCGGCCCGGTGAGGCCGAGGTCGGTGATGTAGGCCGTGCCGCCCGGGAGCACGCGCTCGTCCGCCGTCTGCACGTGGCGGTGCGTCCCGACGACCGCGCTGGCGCGCCCGTCGAGATACCAGCCCATCGCGAGCGACTCGGACGTCGCCTCGCAGTGCATGTCCACGAGAATAATCGGGGTCTCCTTCCGAAGCTCGGGGAGAATCTCGTCCGCCTT
>QHSM01000043.1 GCA_003221595.1 Candidatus Rokuibacteriota bacterium
TGGCTCGGCCCGAGCCCGCCGAGCTCGCCCCGCGCGACCAGCTCGCGCAGCCGGTCGATCGGGAACGAGATGTTGATGTCCCGCATGATGGCGACGCGGTCGAAGCCGATGCTCGTGTGGCTCTGGAGGATGTCCGCCGTGGGCGTGCCGGACGGAATGACGCGATACGTCTGGTCGCCCGGCGTGAAGAGCCGGTCGCCGCGGACGTGGACGCCGGCCGTGGTCACGATGGCCAGCCGGCACGCGGCGAGCGGCTTCGCCGGGTGCCTGAAGGGCGCGGTGTCGTTGATCTGCGCCGGGAACGTCAGCAGGTTGTTCCGGGAGATCTGGGGCAGACGGTCGAGTCGTGGCATTACGGACCAGGAGCGTCATACTGCCCGTCCGCGGACGCCCAGTCAAGAAGGCGGGCCCTTCACTTGCGGCCGGCGCGACCCGGGGTCACACTGTCCCCGGTCATCCCGGAGGCGCGCAATGAACATCCTCCTCGTGTCGATGCCGGACTCGTTCGAGCACATGCCCACGGTCGGCATCCGCATGCCGAACGGCGCCCTCAGCTCGCTGGCCGGCAACGTCGATCCTCATCATCGCGTCGCCGTCGCCGACCTCGTGCTCGTGCAGCGCGAGGTGCGCGCGACCCTCGAGCGGCTCGTCCGCGATCAGCAGCCCGATCTGGTCGGCCTGTCGATCATGACCTTTCAGCGGAAAACGGCGCTGCGCATCGTCGAGCTCCTGCGCGCGCTCCGCCCCGACGTGCGGGTCGCCGTCGGCGGCTACGATCCGAGCCTCGCCCCCGAGGCCTACACCGACGGCCCGGCGCCGGTCGACTTCATCGTGCGCGGCGAGGGCGAGCTGACCTTCCGCGAGCTGGTGCGGGCGCTCGAGCGAGGCAGCGGACTCGACGGCGTCGCCGGGCTCTCGTACCGGATGGGCGGCGCCTTCCACCACAACCCGGATCGTTCGGTCCACGGTCTGGCCGACGGCGAGATCAGGCCACCGAATCGTGACGCCCGCGTCCTTCAGGGCTACGAGTTTCTCGGCCGGCAGGTCGACGTGGTGGAAACCTCTCGCGGCTGCACGTTCGATTGCAGCTTCTGCTCGATCATCGAGATGCGCGGGCGCAACTTCCACACCTTCACCTTCGACCGCGTCCTGGCCGACATCCGCGATGCCCGCGATCACGGGGCGCGGGCGATCTTCCTGGTGGACGACAACATCACGCTGAACGTCCGGCGGTTCGAGGCGCTGTGCCAGGCCATCATCGACGCCGGCCTCGACGACATCGACTACCTGGTGCAGGCGATGACCTCGGCCATCGCCGCCCACGGCGCGACCCTGGCGCCGCTCATGCGGCGCGCGGGCTTTCGCTACGTGTTCCTCGGGATCGAGAACATCCTGGACGACGATCTCCGCTTCCTGCGCGCCCGAGCCAAGAACGCGCTGCGCGGGAGCGGCCAGAGCGCGGGCAACGCCACGACGGCGGCGATCGAGCACCTCCACCGGCACGGGATGTACGTCGTGGGCGGCCTCATCGTGGGCAATCCCGACGACACGCCCGCGTCGATCGAGGCCAACCTGGAGTTCGCGCGACGCTGGGTCGACTACCCCTACATCCAGCATCCGACTCCCTACCCGCGGACACCCATGACCCGTGAGTTCCGCGAGCGCGGCCTCGTCATCAACGAGAATCTCGAGGAGTACGACGGCACGACCGCCGTCGTCCGGACCGAGCACGTGGCGGCCGAGGAGATCGAGTTCCTTCGCTGGCGGGCGGAGCGCTGGATGAAGGTCCGGCACATGCGCGCCGTCGTGAAGGCCAGTCCGCGCTTCGTTCTCCGGAACTGGCGGACCATGCTGGCGCACACGTTCCGCGGCGGAAGCTTTCTGAAGGCGCTGCTCGGGCTCGAGGACGAGCGCGCCGTCTTCGCGCGGTATCGCGCCATCCGAAAGCGCGAGCGCGAGTACGTGTGAGGGCGGCGCTCGGCGGCGTACTGGTCTTCGCGGTTTCGGGTCTCGGGGCGGGGTTCGGCTGGGCGGGGAGCTTCACCATCGAGCCGGGCCAGAGCGCGCTGGTCGTGCAGGTGTTCAAGGACGGCGTGGCGGCGAGGCTGGCGCACGATCACGTGGTCCAGGCGCGCGCGTTCTCGGGCTCCGTCGCCTACGATCCCCAGAAGCCCGACGCGTCGTCGATCCAGGTGAAGGTCGAGGTCGGGTCGCTCGTGGCCGACGAGCCGGCCACCCGGCGGAAGCTCGGTCTGGCCGC
>QHSM01000044.1 GCA_003221595.1 Candidatus Rokuibacteriota bacterium
GCCTCGCGCGCCGCCTGGGCGCGCCGGTCATCACCACGGTGATGGGGAGGGGAGCGATCACCGAGCGGGATCCGCTGTGGCACGGCGTCCTGCCGAACGGACGCGCGACCGACGCGGTCATCCGGGCCGCCGACGTCATCCTGGCCGTCGGCTGTCGATTCGCTCATCGCTCGACGCAGGGCCTGCTGCTGAACCTCTCGTTCAGCGCGTCGCAGACGCTGATCCATCTCGATCTCGATCCGACCGTGCTCGGCCGGCTCTTCAAGCCTCAGCTCGGGATCGTCGGCGACGCGCGGGACGGGCTCACGCGGATACTGCAGAGTCTCGGCCCAGGCCACCCGCGGGACGGCTGGGACCATCGCTGGCGCGCCGAGCTCCGCGGCGCCGCCAATGCGCGGTACACCGCGCCGACCGCGCGTCTCATCGAGACGCTGCGCGCCGCGCTGCCCGACGACGCGATCGTCGTCAACGACCAGACCGGGATCAACTACTGGATGGAGTGGCGGTTCCCGGTTCTGCTGCCGCGAACGTTCCTCTATCCGGTGGGCTCGGCCACCCTCGGCTACGGGGTGCCCGCGGCGATCGGCGCGAAGATCGCCCGCCCCGATCGCCCGGTGATCTGCGTCGTCGGCGACGGCGGCTTCATGTATTCGGTCAACGAGCTGGCGACAGCGGTGAAGTACCGCCTGCCCGTCGTATTCCTGGTCATGAACGACGACCGCTACGGCGCGATCAAGTGGCTCCAGCAGACGCTCTTCGAGGGGCGCTGGGGCGAAACGAACCTCACGAACCCCGACTTTCCGGCGCTCGCCCGGGCGTTCGGGGCGCGCGGCGAGCGCGTGGACGGCGTCGAGTCGCTCGGTTCTGCGATCAGGAGCGCGCTGGCCGCCGAGGGGCCGACCGTCCTCGAGCTGCCGATGGCGATCGACCCCCCGTGGGGGCTCTGAGGGGCCGCTCCGGCGCTACTTTCCGTGGAAGAGGTTGAGCGCCGAGCCCTTCCGGAACCATTCGAGCTGCGACGCGCTGAAGGAGTGCGACAGCCTTAGCGTCTCGCTCGTCCCGTCGGCGTGCTTCACGATGCATTCGACGGGCTTGCTTGGCGCCATGTCCCTCAGTCCGACGAGGCTCAGCCGGTCGTCCTCCCGGATGCGGTCGTAGTCGCCGGGGCTCTGGAACGTCAGCGCCAGCAACCCTTGCTTCTTCAAGTTCGACTCGTGGATCCGCGCGAAGCTCCTGACGAGGACGGCCACGCCGCCCAGGAGGCGCGGTGAGAGCGCCGCGTGCTCGCGGCTGCTGCCCTCGCCGTAGTTGGCGTCCCCGACGACGACCCACTTGACGCCTCGCGCCTTGTAGCTCCGGGCGATCGCGGAGATCGTCTGGCCGGTCTCGCCCGTCAGGACGTTCTTACCCTTGCCCGCTTCGCCCGTGTAGGCGTTGATCGCGCCCATGAACATGTTGTCGCTGAACTTGTCGAGGTGGCCCCGGTAGCGAAGCCAGCTTCCGGCGGGCGAGATGTGATCGGTCGTGGTCTTGCCCTTGGTCTTCAGGAGCACGGGCATGTCCTT
The DNA here is from genome assembly GCA_003221595.1 of Candidatus Rokuibacteriota bacterium. Classification (GTDB taxonomy): domain Bacteria; phylum Methylomirabilota; class Methylomirabilia; order Rokubacteriales; family CSP1-6; genus AR31. The sequence continues at coordinate 1,566 of QHSM01000044.1, forward strand.
GAAGTCCTGGCCGTCCCAGGCGGGCCAGGGCTCCATCAGCTGCAGCCGCTCGCTCCGCGGATCGACCTGCAGCGTGATACCGCTGCCGTCGGCGGGCGGAGCGACGTAGACCGGCCGGCCGCGATCGAAGTTCTTCGCCGGAACCTCGGGCGCGGACTTCGGCGGGGCGAGCTTGAACGGCTTGCCGTCGGCGCCGGTGAGGGTATCGGTGATCGGATTGAACGACAGCCGCCCGGCCAGGGCGAACGCGGTCACGACCTCGGGGCTGCCGATGAAGTTCATCGTGGTCGGCTGGCCGTCGTTGCGCCGCGGGAAGTTGCGGTTGTACGAGGTCACGATCGTGTTGGGCACCGCCGCCTCGTCGGTGGACCGCCGCCACTGGCCGATGCAGGGACCGCACGCGTTCGCCAGCACGACTCCGTTGATGTCCTTGAGCGACTGCATCTGGCCGTCGCGCTCGATCGTGGCGCGCACCTGTTCGGAGCCCGGCGTGACCAGGAACGGCGTGGCGGTCTTGAGACCGTGCGCCTTGGCCTGCTCGGCGACGTCCGCCGCCCGGCTCATGTCCTCGTAGGAGGAATTGGTGCAGCTACCGATGAGGGCCGTCGAGATCTTGTCGAGAAAGCCGTTGGCCTTGTCCGACACCTCGGCCGCGAGCTTGCCGATCGGACGCGCGCGGTCCGGCGAGTGGGGCCCCACCACGTACGGCTCGAGCGCCGACAGGTCGAGCCGCACGACGCGGTCGTAGTACTTCTCGGGGCTGTCCTCGACCTCCTTGTCGGGCGCCAGCAGGTGCGGGTACCGCGTCGCCGCCGGCACCACATCGCCGCGCCCGGTCGCCCGCAGGTAGGTCGCCATGCGCTCGTCCGCGGGAAACATGGAGGTCGTCGCGCCGAGCTCGGCGCCCATGTTGGTGATCGTCGCCTTGCCGGTCGCGCTGATCGTCCGGGCGCCCGGGCCGATGTACTCGACGATGGCGTTCGTGCCGCCGGACACCGTCAGCTGGCCCGCCACGTAGAGTATGACGTCCTTCGGAGCCGTCCATCCGCTCAGCTTGCCCGTCAGGTAGACCGCGATGTGCCGGGGATAGAGAACCTCCCAGGGCAGCCCCGCCATCACCTCGACGGCGTCGGCCCCGCCGACACCGACGGCGCAGGCGCCGAGCCCGCCGGCGTTGGGAGTGTGGGAGTCGGTCCCGATGATCAGGGCGCCGGGGAAGGCGTACTGCTCCAGCACCACCTGATGAATGATCCCGGCGCCCGGGCCCCAGAAGCCCGCGCCGTACTTCGCCGCCGCCGAGCGGAGGAACTCGTAGACCTCCTGATTCTCCGCGAGGGATTCCCGAAGGTCCGCGCTTCCCTCCACCCGGGCCTGGATGAGATGGTCGCAGTGGATGGTCGTCGCCACGGCGACGGCCTGCCGCCGGGTCTGCATGAACTGGAGCATCGCGGTCTGCCCGAGCACGTCCTGCAGGACGACCCGGTCGGGGCGAAGCATCAGGTAGCTCTTGCCCGGCTCCATGTCCTGGTGCTCGGGATCGTCGAGGTGGCCCAGCAAGACCTTGTCGGCCAGGGTCAGCGGCC
>QHSM01000045.1 GCA_003221595.1 Candidatus Rokuibacteriota bacterium
AAAGCCCCCTCGGCGAGTCCCAGCACGTCGCGGAAGGCGGCCAAGCGGGAGACCAGGATCGCCTCCTCGCCGACGAGCGCGATGCTCACCGTGAGGGGTGTCGGCGGCGGCGCGCTGCGGCAAGCGTCCATGGAGCGGGCTCCGCCGGAAGTACCGGACGCGTGGGCCGCTTTCAACGCTCCGCGAGCAGCGCGGCCAGGGTTTCCCGCGCCATCCGCGAGACGTGGGATTGACTTCCGCGCCGGCGCGATCCGAATACTGCGCCATGGTAAGCGGGCAACGCTTCTACTGGGTGCTGGTCTTCGCGCTCGGGGTGGGGTTGCGGCTCGCGCTGTTCAGCGGCTACGGCCTCGGCGACGATCCGAACTTCTTCCGGTCCTATTTCAGCATCCTGCACTACGGCACGTACAACCCGGCCGACCACTACCAGATGCGTTTTGGTCTGTGGGTGCCGGTCGTCGGCAGCATGCGATTGCTCGGCGTGACCGAGGCCGGGTTCATCGGCGCGATCACCGCCTGCTCGATCGTGAACCTGGTGCTCGTCTACATGCTGGCGCGGCAGGAGTGGGATCGGCCCTGGGCCCTGCTGGCGATGGGGCTCGCGGCGGTCTACCCGCTCGAGGTGCTCTGCAGCACGCTCTTCGCCCCCGACGTGATCCTGGCGACTTACTGCTTCACGGCGTTGTGGCTCTACCGCAAGGCGCTCGGCGCGGCGGAGGGAAGCGCGAGGCGGATGGTGTGGGCCGGGGCGGGCGTGCTCTTCTTGTTCTTCGGCTTCGTGTCCAAGCCGTGGGTGCTGCTGGTCGGCCCGCTCTTCGCCGTGGAAGCGGTCCGCCACGGACGCAGGGGCTGGGGATGCACGCTGGTCACGGGCGGGGGCTTCGCGCTGCTCGTGGCGATCTACCTCGGCTGGCAGCAGGTGCGGTTCGGCGACTGGCTGCATCACATCAGCGTCGAGAAGCCGGTGTCGATCTTCCTGCCCTACAGCCGGGAGATCCTGCTCGACTACCCGCGTATGCTCTTCCTGCCCAACATGTACGGGTCCTACTTCGCGGGGTACTATCCGCACGCGCTCGTGCTGCTCGCCGCCGTGTTCATCGGGCGCGCGCGCGCCGCGGGGAAGTGGGCGGCCTTCTTCGCGATCATGCTGGCGGGTCTGGCCGCCCTGCCCGCTCACCGGGAGAAGGGGCAGTGGGTGCTGCTCGTCCCGCACATTTTTCGGTATCTCCCGCTGGTCTCGATCCCGCTCTGCCTGGCCCTTGCCGCCTACGTGCGCGAGGGGTTCCTCCGCCACCGCGGGGTCGGGGCGGCGATGACGGTGGGGTTCGTCGGCCTGAGCATTGTCCAGTGTGTTGCTCTCACGGCGCCGACGCGGGATGCGTTTGGCGAACAGCGGCGTGCGATCGCCGTCCTGCGCGACTTCCCCGAGGAGCCCGTCTCGTGTGACGACTTCTTCTCCTTCCGCTTCATGAGCTTCGCGGGAAGCTCGCAGGGGGCGCGCCGGGTGCGTGTAGTGCGGGCCGAGGATCCCGTGCGCCGCCAGGCCCTGTTCGCGGCCATCAAGGACGGTATCGTGGTGACGGGTGGCTCGTGGCTCCCCTGGTACGGCTGCCCGCGCTGCACCGCCAACCTGGGCGCCTTCCACGTCCCGGCGACCTGGGCGCTCATCCGGGAGTTCGACGGGCCCCTCACGGGCTACCGCGCAGAGCCGCAGCGTCTCTGGCGCGTGTCGGCCGCCGCCGCCGAGGCGCAGGCGCTCCTGGACGAGCGTCCCGCGCCCGCGGCCAAGCGCGAGCTCCTGCGCACGCTGGTCGAGCGGCGCGACGACACGGTCGCGGCCGAGGTCGGCGAAGCGCTCCTCCGCGACGCGCCGGCGGCGGAGCGCGGCGAGCTGGTCCGCTGAACGGGCCTCGCCCTGGTGCACAGCGGCCGGTGGCGCGGGGAGCGCTGCAGGGGACCCGCGGACGCGCCGCCGTTCCGCCTCTCGCCAGCACGCTCCGCGTGGCTCCGAGGCCGGCCATGAATTCGCGACGAGATGGCATCCGGGACCAACCCGAGGTGATCGGCGGTGAGGCCGGCGATCGGCCTGGTCAAGTGCGGTGGCGGTCATGACAAGCCGTCAACCCGCCGAGGTGACGGCGGCGCTTCGCCATGGCGAGGCGTGCTATACTCGTAGACATCACATGAAGGGCATCATCCTCGCCGGCGGCTCCGGGACCCGACTCTATCCGCTTACCCTGGCCATCAGTAAGCAGCTCGTGCCGATCTACAACAAGCCGATGGTGTACTACCCGCTCTCCACCCTGATGTTGGCGGGGATCCGTGAGATCCTCGTCATCACGACGCCCGCTGATCAAGCCGCGTTCCAGCGCCTGCTGGGCGACGGCAGACACCTCGGGCTGTCCATCGACTACGCGGTGCAGCCGAGCCCCGACGGACTGGCGCAGGCGTTCCTCATCGGCCGTCGCTTCATCGGCCACGACGCGGTGGCCCTGGCCCTGGGCGACAACGTCTTCTACGGCCACCGCTTTCCCGAGATCCTGCGCCGCGCCGCCACACACGCGCGGGGCGCCACCGTCTTCGCTTACTGGGTTCGCGATCCGGAGCGCTATGGCGTGGTCGAGTTCGATGCGGCCGGTCGGGCGATCGGTCTCGAGGAGAAGCCGGCCACGCCGCGCTCGCACTACGCCGTGACGGGACTCTACTTCTACGACAACCGCATCGTCGAGATCGCCGCCGGGCTCAAGCCCTCGGCGCGCGGCGAGCTCGAGATCACAGACGCCAACAGGGCTTATCTCGCGGCGGGCGACCTCTACGTCGAGAAGCTGGGACGCGGCGTCGCCTGGCTCGACACGGGCACGTACGAGGCGCTCCTCCAAGCGTCGACGTTCATCCAGACGATCGAAGAGCGGCAGGGGCTGATGGTCGCATGCGTCGAGGAGATCGCCTACAAGATGGGCTACATCGGGCCCGCGGACGTCCTCCGCATCGCCGACCCCATGAAGCGCAACTCCTACGGGGAGTATCTGAGGCGTCTGCTGGATGAATGAGCCCACGGAGTGGAGCGCCGAAGCCAAGCGTCGGTTTGAGCTGCAGTCGTACGAGCCCCGTCCCACGATCGTGGATCCCGCGGCCTGCGACGGAGGTCGGC
>QHSM01000539.1 GCA_003221595.1 Candidatus Rokuibacteriota bacterium
GATCGGCGCCCAGACGAACATCGTGCCCTTCGGCTTCGGCACGCTCCAGCCGAGCTTGTTGAGGCCGTCCACCAGCACGTCGCGGCGCTTGCGGTGAACCTCGACGATCTCCTCGACGCACTTCTGGTCGGCCTCGAGCGCCACGATGCCGGCGATCTGAATCGGCTGGAAGGCGCCGTAGTCGAGGTACGACTTGATGCGGGCGAGGGCGCTGATCATTCGCGCGTTGCCGCAGACGAACCCGAGCCGCCAGCCGGCCATGTTGTAGGACTTGGAGGTCGAGAAGATCTCGACGCCGACGTCACGCGCGCCGGGTACCGCGAGAAACGACGGCGGCTGGTAGCCGTCGAACGTGAAGTCGGCGTACGCGAAATCGTGGACGACCATCAGCCGGTGCTCGCGCGCGAAGTCGACGACCTTCACGAAGAACTCGCGGTCCACGCACATCGTGGTCGGATTGTGCGGAAACGACAGGATGAGCAGCTTGGCCTTCGGCCAGGCGAGCTTCGCCGTTTCCTGCAGGCGACCGAAGAAGTCCCCGTCCGGCGTGAGCGGCACCGAGCGGAGGTCGCCGTCGGCGATGACCACCGAATAGGAGTGGATCGGATAGGTCGGGTTCGGCACCAGCGCGCCGTCGCCCGGCTGGAGCACCGCGAGCGCCAGGTGCGCCATGCCTTCCTTCGCGCCGATGGTCGCGATGACCTCGGAATCCGGGTTGAGCTCCACCGCGTAACGGTCGCGATACCACTTCGCCATCGCGACGCGGAGCCGGGTGATACCGCGCGAGGCGGAGTACCGGTGGTTCTTCGGATTCTTGGCGGCCTCGACGAGCTTGTCGACGATGTGCTTCGGCGTCGGCATATCCGGATTTCCCATGCCGAGGTCGATGACATCCTCGCCGCGCGCGCGCGCCTTGCTCTTCAGGTCGTTGACAATTCCGAACACGTACGGCGGCAGGCGCTTGATTCGGTAGAACTCGTCCATCGAGGACTCCCTCTTCGGTTTAGCCTTGCGATGATACTGCCAGCCGACGTGGAGTGTCAAGAAACGACGATCTCACGCGAGGTTAGGCGTCAGCCTTCGGTTCCCAAATTGACGCGAACTGTCCCTGGATTGCCGTAATGGCAGGGGGGTGTCCCCGAAGTCCTTGATTGTTCGAGCGGGAGGCTCGGCACGCGCTTTGCCCTAGATGTCCTGTCGTGGGTCACAAGGAACCGTCTGTTGACACGTTGTCCGAGCCCGTAGCCGCGCCGGGAGCCGATTCCGTCCAGCCTCAGCCGGCCCGGCCCCGAGGTAACGGACGCCGGACCGGTCGCAGGCACTTCAGCCTCCTCATCGTCCGGGGCGACGGAACCCGCGTCGTCCGGTTCAACCTTCCCCGACCCGCAGCCGTGGCGGCGCTGGCCGGCGTGGCGTTCGCGGTCACGACGTTCTTCACGCTCCTCGGGGATTGGGTGCAGCTCCGGAAACTGACGGTCGAGGCCCGGACCTTCAAGCAGCAGCTTGCCGATCAGCAGGCGACCATCGACTCCTTCAATCGACGCGTGGTCGAGCTACGCCAGGAGATGGCGGGCTGGCGCGATCTCCACGCGCGAATCTGGGAGCCGTTCGGGCCGGAGCTCCAGCCGGGCGGGCGCGACCGCGCGATCGGTGGTGGCGCCCTCCGGCCGGATAGCAAGACCGGGCGGCTCTCACCGCGGGACGAGCTCGATCAGCTCGCGGAGAGCGTGGCCGAGCAGGGCGAAAGCCTGAAGGCCCTCGACCGACTCGTGGCGCGGGCGGGCAAAGCGCTGGCCGCGCTGCCGTCGCGCTGGCCGGTACGCGGTGCCGTCAACTCCGAGTACGGCATGCGACAGTCGCCGTGGTCGCAGGGCACCGAGTTCCACAGCGGTATCGACATCCGATCGCAGCACGGCACGGCCGTGCGGGCGCCCGCCGCGGGGACGGTCACGGTGGCGGGCACGTATCAGGAGTACGGCATCACCGTCATCCTCGACCACGGACAGGACATCAAGAGCCTCTACGGCCATCTCTCGAAAATAAACATCAAGCCGGGCGACCGGGTCGAGCGCGGCACGGTCGTCGGGTGGTCCGGAAACACGGGACGCTCCACCGGCGCGCACCTGCACTACGAGATCCTGGTCAAGGGACAGGCGGTCAATCCCCGCGCCTATCTCTGGGACTAGTCGAACCCTCCTCGAAGTCCCGTCTCGCTCTCGAAGTCCCGTCTCGCTCAGGACCGATCAGCGCGAGGATCGTGCGATGAAGTCGAGCGAGAGCTCGTTGAACACCTCGGGACGCTCCAGGAAGTAGCAATGTCCGGCGCCCTGAACCAGGTGTAGCTCGGCGCCGGGAATCCGCTTTGCGATCTCCCGGGAAAAACGGGGCGGCACGAGGATGTCGTCCTCGGCGACGCTGACCAGGGTCGGGCATCGAATCGCCTCGAGCCGATCGTGGGTGTCGTGAGCCGCGAGCGCCTCCCCCTGCCGGAGAAACCCCGCGACCGACTGCGGATAGGGATTCGCGAGCGCGTTCTGCAGGAGCATCTCCACCAGGTCGGGCCGATCGGCGTAGCTCGTCGGCGCGAAGAGCCAGAGCGCCAGGGTTCGGAGCGTCGCGTCGCGGCCGAGCCCGATTCGCATGTCGCGCCACGCGGCGTTCAGCGCCCGCATGTACGTGTCCGGGCGCGCGAACGTGCAGCCCAGGTGCAAGGAGCGCACCCGGTCCGGGTGCGCGAGCGCCAGCTCCTGGGCGATCATGCCGCCCATCGACACGCCGATCACGTGGGCGCGGTCGATTCCGAGAGCGTCCATGAGCCCGAGCGTGTCCGCGGCCATCCCCGCGGTCGTGTACGGGTGATCGGGCGCGCTGGTCTGGCCCGCGCCGCGGTTGTCGAACGCGATCACGCGATAGCGCGTGGCGAAGACGCCCGTCTGAAACGCCCAGGCCGTGTGATCACCGCCGA
>QHSM01000540.1 GCA_003221595.1 Candidatus Rokuibacteriota bacterium
ATCCGCGCCCTGCGCGACTCCTATCCGCAGGGGCGCCCCAAGAGCGCGTGGCGAAGCGAGGTGGCGGCCCTGGCGGCGCGCCGTCAGGCGCGGCTCCAGGCCGAGCTGTCCCTGACGGCGACCCCGATGATGCCGCAGCGGGTCTACCCGGAGCTGCGTCGTGTGTTGCCGAGCGACTGCATGGTGACGATCGACGCCGGTGTCGCGCCGGGACTGGCCTACGACCGGCTGAACTTCGAAACGCCGCGCACGCTGTTCAACTACGCCGGGCACGGCGGGCTCGGCATGGGCTATTGCGTCGGGCTCGGAACCAAGCTCGGCCGGCCCGACCGCCCCGCCGTGAGCCTGCAGGGCGATGGCGGATTTCTCTACACCTCGCAGGAGATCAACACGGCGGTGCGCTGGCGCATCCCGCTGGTCAGCATCGTGCTGAACAACAGCTGCCACGGCGCCGAGAAGGCGCAGCAGCAGCGCCACTTCGGCGCTCGGTACATCGGCGTCGACCTCGTCAACCCGCGCTTCGACAAGCTGGCCGAGGTGTACGGTGCGCGCGGGATGTACGTGCAGCGCCCGGAGGAGATCGGGGACGCGGTGAAGGAAGCGCTCGCGTGGAACGGTCCTGTCGTGATCGAGATTCCGGTCGCCGAGTACTTCCCGCCGGCGGCACCCACGCCGGGCGGTGGGGGCCGGCACTGACGCGTTCGTAGCTGGGCGGTCGAGAACGTCGCGGGCCGCTTACGCCGAAGCGACGACGGTCCGCCGCATCCGCACCAAAGCCTCCTTCACGAGTGAAGTCTGCCACTCCAGATTAGAGCGCGGGCCGACGTGGAAGAAGACCGCTGGGCGCCCGTTCAGCCGCTCCGACCATCCGAGGGCGTGCCAGTAGGCGCGATTGCAGTAGTAGGTGTCGATGCCGCTGGCGGTCGACACGCCTCGCGCGGCCATGTCCGCGGCGATCTCTTTCGCGAAGGCCGACGTTCGCCATCGCGCTCCCGGCAGTCGTAGCGGGCCGATCTGGGCGTCTGGATCGTAGGCGCGTGGCTCGAGTCGAATGCTGGACAACAGTGCCTCGCCCATCAGCAGAACACCTGAGGGCCCTTCAGAGAGGCGATCCTCGAGCCGCGTGCACGCGGCGGCGCTAACCGGCAGCACTTCGAACGTCAGCTGGTTCGCGAGCTCGTTATCGGCTGTGAGCTGCCCCAGGATGTCTCTGCTCCGGTTGCCTCGCAGTCCCGGGACGTGGCCGCGGATGGGGCCGAACGGCTCGAACGCAGTGACAAGAATCGCGGGTCCGCTCGCCATGACCTTGCGCCGGGATCGTGAGTCAGCGCGACGGCCTTGTCAAGGCGCCGTTACCTTCGAGGTAATTGATCGTTCGCGAAGCTCGCGCCCGGGCAGTGGGAGAAGGGCGGCATCCATCCGGTCCGCGGCCGGTTCACGACGACAACCACCTGGGTCAGCTCATGCGCGCGCTGGAGGGGCGCGTCTAGCCGATCGAGCGCGAATCGGCTGCGTAGCCAGGTGGCCACCCGATTCGTGGCCACCTGGGCATTGCGGGGCTTCGCCGATGCCGTTATTACCTGCCCGTGCGCTCGGGCATCTCGTGTGCCGCAGTGCTGCTGCTGCTCCTCGTCGGCTCGCCGAGTGTCGCGCAGCCGCCGACACCGCCAGAGCCACCGATGACACGGACGCCAGAGGCGCCGCCACCGGTGACCCAGACGCCGGAGCCGAAGCCCCCCGAGGTCATGCAGCTGCCACCCGTCCGGGTCATCGGCACGACTCCGCTTCCATCCCTCGGAATCCCGCTCGATAAGTACCCCGGCAACGCGCAGCGAATGACGACCGAGGACATCAAGGACCAGAACCTCGTCAACCTTCCGGAGCAGCTGTTTCGCAACTTCGGCTCCGTCAACACCATCGGCGCCCAGGGCAACCCCTGGCAGAGCGATCTCACCTATCGTGGCTTTCTGGGCGGGCCCCTGACCGGGAGCCCAATTGGATTGTCCGTGTACGTGGACGGCATGCGCTTCAACGACGGGTTCGGCGACACGATCAACTGGGATCTCATACCTCAGTTCGCGATCTCCGCCGTCGACATCATCCCCGGCTCCAGCCCGCTCTTCGGGCTGAACACCCTCGGCGGCGCGCTCGCCGTGCGCACCAAGCGCGGCTTCGACAACCCGGGCCTCGAGCTCGGCGTCTCCGGCGGCTCCTGGGGGCGCTGGGCCGTCGAGGGTGAATACGGAGGATCGCGGGGCCCGTTCGACTGGTTCCTCGGCTTCAACGTCCTCAACGAGAACGGCTGGCGCGACGAGTCTCCCAGCGAATTGCGCCAGGCCCTCGCCAAGGTGGGATACCGGACGGCGCAGACCGACGTCGAGC
>QHSM01000541.1 GCA_003221595.1 Candidatus Rokuibacteriota bacterium
CCTGACGGTCGCGAGGCCGAGAAGCCCTTCAAGGAGCTGCGCGACTCGGCGCTGGATCTCGGCGGAGCTCTTCGTGCCCGGGGACTCGACCGGGGCGACTACGTGGCGATCGTCATCCCGGACGCCGACGGCTTTCTCGCCGCGTTCCTGGGCGCATCGGCGGCGGGCCTCGTGCCGATGCCGCTCGCCCATCCCCACGACGTGACCCAGCTCGACGCGTACTTGGACACGGTCGTGCCGCTCTTTCGCGTCGCCTGCGCGCGGGCGGTCGTCACGACGCCGCGGCTGCTGCCGCTGCTGAGCGGCCTGCAGGCCGCCGCGCCGACGATCCGGTTCGTCACGTCGTGGACCGAGCTCACGGGGCCGGCCCTGCCGAATTGGGAGCAGACCGACATCGAAGCCCCGGCGCTACTCCAGTTCACCTCGGGCTCGACGTCGCAGCCGAAAGGCGTGGTGCTCACGCACGCCAACATCGCCGCCAACGTGGAGGCAATCGGGGGGTCCGCGGGCCTGGAATTCGGCCCGGATGACGTCGGCGTGAGCTGGCTACCCCTGTTCCACGATATGGGTCTGATCGGCCAGGCGCTGTGCACGATATACTTCGGCGGGCGGACGGTCTTTCTCTCGCCGATGGCGTTCCTGAAGCGGCCCGGGGAATGGCTCCGGACCATCACGCGCCACCGCGGCACCGTCAGCTTCGCGCCGAACTTCGCCTACGAGATGTGCGTCCGGCGCGTCAAGGACGCCGAGCTCGACGGGCTCGACCTTTCGTCGTGGCGCGTGGCCGGCTGCGGCGCCGAGCCGATCCAGGCCGCTACGCTCGAGGCCTTTGCCGCGAAGTTCGCGTCCGTCGGATTCCGCGCCTCGAGCCTCCTACCCGCGTACGGTCTGGCCGAGCACACGCTCGCCGTCTCGCTGGCGCCGCGCGGCCGCGGCCTGCGGGTAGACACCGTCCGCGCGTCCGGGCTGGCGGCGTCCCGGCGTGTCCTGCCGTGCTCGCCCGACGCGCCGAATGCCTCGCGTCTGGTTGCTTGCGGCGGCCCGTTTCCCGGCCACGCGCTGCGCGTCGCCGACAACCGCGGCCGGCCCGTCGGCGAGCGCGTCGTCGGCGAGATTCTCGTCTCCGGGCCTTCCGTGATGTGGGGCTATCTGAGCGGGCGCGCGGCGACCGCCGAGGTCGTCCGCGACGGCTGGCTCGCCACGGGCGATCTCGGGTACGTCGCCGACGGCGAGCTGTACGTCTGCGGCCGCCGGAAGGAAACGATCATCGTCGGCGGGCGGAACTATTTTCCCCAGGACCTCGAGTCGGTGGTGGACGGCGTGCCGGGCGTGCGGTCGGGCGGCGTCGCCGCATTCGCGGCCACGGCACCGGGCCATCCGGACCGCGCCGTGGTGGTCGTCGAGACCCACGGGGCGGTGCCCGCCGACGCGGTCCAGGCCGAAGTACGGCGCCGTGTTCTCCAGGCTACCGGCCTGGCCGTGGACGAGATCGTGCTCGCGCCGAAGGGAACGATCGCGCGAACCACCAGCGGCAAGCTCCGGCGAGCGGAGCTGCGCGAACGATATGCGGCCGGTACGCTGGTCCACCAGAACGGGCACGTGAACGGCCACCCGAACACCCCGTGATTCCCCGCGGCGCCTCCGGGTCCGACCTGCTCGACAAGCTCCGCGCCCTCGCGGCGCGCCGGGCGGAGGTCGACGCTGACGCCGCCTTCCCGGGCGATACCATCATCGATGAGGTGCTGAGCGCCTCCGAGGTCGTCATCCAGGGCCGCCGCACGCTCATGCTCGGGTCGAACAACTATCTGGGGCTCACGTTCCACCCGGAAGTGCGGGCCGCCGCACGGGAGGCCGTCGATCGCTGGGGGGCCGGTACCACCGGCTCGCGCGTCGCCAACGGCACGCTGGCGATCCACACGGCCCTGGAGCGCGAGCTGGCTGCCCACTTCGGCAAGCGGCACGCCGTCATCTTCACCACCGGCTATCAGGCGAACCTGTCCGTCGTCGCCGGGCTCTGCCGGGCGGGCGATGTCGTGATCGTCGATGCCGACAGCCACGCGAGCATCTACGACGCGGCCCGGCTCTCGGGCGCGACGACGATCGCCTTCCGCCACAACTCCCCGGAGGACCTCGCGCGAAAGCTGGCGCGTCTGCCGAGCGGGCGGCGCGATCGCCTGGTCGTCATCGAGGGCGTGTATTCCGTGCGCGGCGACGTGGCTCCGCTCAAGGAGATCGCTGCCGTCTGCCGCGAGCACGGCGCCTACCTGATGGTCGACGAGGCGCACTCGTTCGGAGCGTACGGGCCGCGGGGGCTGGGCCGGGCCGAAGCGGAGGGAGTCCTCGACGCCGTCGACTTCACCGTCGGGACGTTCTCGAAGGCCCTCGGCAACGTCGGCGGCTTCTGCGTCTCGGATCGGCCGGAGCTCGACAGCCTGCGCCTGCTCGCGCGGAGCTACGTCTTCACCGCGTCCGGCTCGCCTGCGACCATCGCGAGCGTTCGCGCCGCGCTCCGCGTGATCGCGAGGGACTCGTCGCTGCGCGAGCGCCTCTGGGCGAACACGCGGCGGCTGCGGGCGCGGCTCGAGGCCGGCGGCTGTCTCGTGGAGCCGGTCGAGTCGCCGATCGTGTCGATCCCCGTCGGCGAGGAGCTGCCGGCGGTCGCGCTCTGGCAGCGTCTTCTCGAAGCAGGCGTGTACGTCAACATCATGCTGCCGCCGGCCTGCCCCCACGGCGCATGCCTGCTCCGGGCGAGCTGCTCGGCGGCCTACACCACGGAGGAGATCGACCGCGCCGCCAAGGTGATCGCGGGGGTCGTGCGCGAGGCCGGCGTCAGGAGAACGGCCGGAGCGGAGAGCCCGATCGACGGTGGTTAGCCGCCCGCGCGCGCTCGCCCTGAGCCGCGCCGCAGCGCTCGCTGCGATCTTCGTTCTCGGGTGGGCCGGGCGGCTCGGGCTGCCGGTCCTCGACCTCGCCGCGGTACGCTTCCATTATCAGGTTCATTCCATCCGTGTAGCCGAGATGTTCGCGGTGGCGTCGGCGCTGCTGTTCATCCGCGCCGGCCCGCCCGCCCTCCTGCGGCCGCGTGGTCTCCTAGGCGCCTTCGCGGCGTCCGCCTTTCTCCTGGCAGGTCTTGCTGCAGCATCCTCGCTGTGGGCGTTCTATCCCGGGCTGGCGCTGTTGCAGGGCGCGCATCTCGCGATCTGGGTTGCGTTCGCAATCGTGGTGGCGGTGGTCCGAGTGCCACCTCACCGCATGGCGGCCACGTTCGTGCTCGGGCTCCTGGTCCACGTCGTCGTCGGCCTCGCCCAGGCGGTCACCCAGGGCAACATCGGCCTGTGGTGGCTCGGCGAGCCGGACTGGTCCTGTGCTGGGGCCTGGCATACGGTCGTCGCCCCGTCGGTCGCGCACTGGTGGTCGTCACCTGGGCGGCGCTGTTCGTCACTCTGCTCCTCACATTTTCGCGCTCCGGACTGCTGGGTGCCGTCGTTGCCATGACAGTGAGTGCGATATGGATGAGCCGAACCGGTGTCGGCCGCCCAATCGCGGGGCTCGGATCCGGGCTCGCGCTCTGCGCGGCGATCATGATCGCGCTCTTCGTCTGGGCGACGCGTGACCATCTGCCGACCAGGGGTGAGCTGACTGACCTCCTGCTCCGGCCGGACGGAGCGGCCGAGCGGGTCGGCCTGATACGTGGGGCCCTGCGACTCCTGGCAGATCATCCGCTCGCCGGCGTAGGCGCCCGAAACTTCAGCGGTGCCACGCCGGCGATCACGCCGGATCGGGCCGTGCTCGACTCCGTCCACAACGTTCCCATCCTGATCGGCACCGAGCTCGGCCTGACCGGGCTAGCCCTGGTCGGCGTGGTAGTGGCGGTTCTCGTCGCGGTCGGTCGCCGTCGCTGGAAAGCGCGATCCCCCAATCTCTGGCAGGGGCCGGTCGCCGGGGGTCTAGTGGCGCTCACCCTGATCAGCCTGCTCGATCACTATCCGTGGTCGGTCCCGCAAGGGGGCCTGTTGGGTGCCTGGCTCGTGGGCTGGTGGCTCACTGATGACTCGAGCGACGTCCAGCAACCACAGCTGTCCACACAGCCAGCGCCGCCAGGACCATCAGCAACGCATTCCGCGTGAGCAGCATGCCCAGCGCGAAGACGCTGCCCGGCTGCTGGGAGGCGCGGTGAAACCCCGCCCCGATGAACAGGTGCGTGAGCGCGGCCGTGAGAAGGGTCAGCACGAAGATCCGGCGCCCGCGCAGATCGGGGAATACCGCACACAGCGGCAGCAGCCAGATGAGGAATTGGGGCGAGAGCACCTTGCTGAGGCAGAGAATCGCAACCAGCGCCGCGAACATCCAGCCGATCGCGGCCGCCGAGCGCTCCGGATCGCCCGCCCGACGGAGCGCTCCGCCCGCGCGGAGCGCGGCCGCCGCGACGGCCAGCATGCCCAGCAGCAGCGCGAGGTCGGCCAGCCGACCGAGCCACACCGGCGTCATCACGTTGCTCGAGCCGTAGGACCGCACGAGCACTGCCGGCCCCTGCAGCGCCAGCACGAGCGCGCCGAGCTGAGATTCGAAGTGGAGCGGGCGCTCGCCGTACAGGCCGACGGCGCGGATGAACGGCTCGGGCGCCGTGAGGAGGAACGGGGCCGCCACGGCCAGCGCCGCCACGGTTCCGGCTCCTCCCAGCGCCAGCGCGCGACGTCGCTCGCCGCCGCCCCAGACGAACGCGAGAAGGGGGAGGAGGAGCAGGAGCGGATAGAGCTTGGTCATCACCGCCAGCCCGAACAGGCCGCCCGCAACCACATCTCGGCGACAGGCGAAGGCGTACAGCGCGGACGCCACCAGCGACGCCGGGAGCAGATCGAAGCGGGAGCACAGCAACGGACCGATCGCCAGGGCCAGCCAGGCCATCCGCCACCACACCGGATCGGGGCTCCCGCGCATCTCCGTGACGACCGAGAGACGCGCGCCGGCCCAGCAGGTCACCAGGAACAGCCCGCCGAGCGCGGCTCCGAGGACCACCCGGTAGGAGGCCAGCGAGTCGGCCACGAGCCGCGGCAGGAGCATCAGCGCGAGCGGCAGCGGCGGATACTCCACGGGGAAATCACGATAAGGCAGACGCCAGCCGGACCCGTCGCGCACGGACTCCTTCAACCGGGCCAAGGCCGTCGCGGGCTCGTCGCCCGGGGATTTCCGGGCGATGAACGGGAGGTCACCCGAGCCGCCGACCATCAGCTCGGCGTATTCGTAGTAGAGGTGGTCGTCACCCTCGCGCGAGACGTAGGCCCGCAGCGCCTGGAACGGTCGCGTGAGCAGGACGCTCGGCCGCTCGCCGATCTCGCCCCAGTTGCCGCGGCGCCAGGCCTCCACGCCGCTGACGTACCAGACGAACAGGGCCACGATCAGCGCGGGCGCGAGCAGACGCGGTCGCGAGCGCGGCATGCGGTGGGAGGCTACCATATGGAGCGGTGAGCATCCCGCGGATCATCCATCAAACCTGGAAGAGCGTGCAGGTGCCCGCTCGCTTCCAGGCCGCCGTGCAGTCGTGGCGCGACCGGCACCCGGGCTGGGAATACGTGCTGTGGACCGACGCCGATATCGATCGCTTCGTGCGCGATCACTTTCCGCAGATCGTGCC
>QHSM01000473.1 GCA_003221595.1 Candidatus Rokuibacteriota bacterium
GAGCGGCCTGAACGTCAACACCAAGCTCGTGCCGCCGGAGAAGTACCCCAAGAGCTACTGGGACCTCGTGCGCGATCCGTACTGGGTCGACCTGATCAAGCGCAAGCGCGTGGCGTTCACCGACCCGCGCATCGCCAACATCGGCGTCTACCACGTCTACGGGCTGAAGGAAGTGAACGCCAAGGACTTCGGCGAGCCGTTCATCCGCGAGTTCGCCGGCCTCAAGCCGAAGCTCCTGGGCTTCAACGAATCGGGCGAGGTGGCGCGCGGCGAGCTCCACGCGATGCTCGGGGGGCCCTGGCGCGCCGAGTACAGCATGGGCACCCTGCCCATCACCAAGCTCTGCCTCGAGCCGGGCTGCGTCAGCACGCAGTCGCCCCTCTTCGCCGTCGTCAAGAGCGCGCCGCACCCGAACGCCGCCAGGGTCTTCGTGGATTTCATGCTGAGCCGCGAATACGCGGAGTGGCGCGTGCAGGGATTCGCCAACACGCCGGCCCGGGCCGACGTCGCGCCGCGCCCGCTCGACGATCCCTCGAAGTTCAAGCTCCAGTACGCCGGCGACGACAAGGCCGAGCGCCAGATCACCGAGGTCCTGAAGTGGGTGATCGCCTCGAAGTTATTCGATTACTAAGTTATTCGATTACTAGAGGACACATGGCTGTTGCGACGCGAGCAGGTCGAGCGCGGGGTCTGACGTGGCCGCGGATCGCGGCCTGGGCGTGGCTGCCGACGCTCCTGCTGATCGTGGTCAGCGTGCTCACGGTGACTCCCGTCGTGACCGCGCTGGTGGCGGGATTCAGGGACGCGCCGCCCGGGCGCCCCGGCGCCATCACCATCGAGTCCGTTCGCGCCTCGTTCGCGGTCATGGCCGACCCCGACGTCTGGCGGATCCTCTGGACCACGGTCTGGCTCTCCACCGTGCGGGCGGTGCTCGCGCTGGCCCTGGCCGTGGTGCTGGCGTGGATCATCGCGCGCACGGACTGTCCCTTCCGCAACCGGCTCGAGTTCCTGCTGATCCTCTCGTTCTTCTTCCCGCTCCTGGGCAAGGTGCTCGGCTGGGCCCTCCTGCTGAGCCCGCAGAAGGGCTATCTGAACCAGCTCCTGCGTCAGCTGCCGATCTTCGCCGGCGACACGGGACCGCTCGACATCTTCTCGTACGGCGGGCTGATCTTCGTGAGCGTCACCGGGTGGGCCACGCTGCTGGCGATCTTCCTGGTGCCGGCGTTCCGCAACATGGACGCGGCGCTCGAGGAGTCGGCGCGGATGTGCGGCGCCTCGCCGCGACGGACGGTCGCGCGCATCCTGGTGCCGCTCCTGCGCCCGGCGATCCTGGCGGCGTTCATCCTGTCGCTCACGCGCCTGCTCTCGTCGTTCGAGACGGAAGTGTTCCTCGGCACCAGCTCGGGCATCTACGTCCTCACGAACAAGATCTACGAGCGGATGGTGCAGATCTTTCCGCCCGACTTCCGGACCGGCATGACGATGGCGGTCATGCTCCTGGTCATCACCTTCGGCCTCGTGCTCGTGAACTGGAAGTTCCTGGGCAAGCGGGACTACACGACCGTGAGCGGGCGGGGCTACTCGGCGCGCCCGATGGCGCTGGGCCGGCTGCGCTGGGTCGCCTTCGGCTTCGTGGTGCTGTTCTTCGTCGTCTCGGTGGTGCTGCCGGCGGTCATGCTGGTGCAGGTGAGCTTCATCCGCTTCATCGGGCTCGACGTCTTCGACCCGGCGAGCTACACCCTCGACAACTGGCGCCGCATGCTCACGCTCCGGGTCAACCGCCTGGCGCTCACCAACAGCCTGGTGATGAGCATCGTCGCGACGACGGTCGGGATGGTCATCTACTCGCTGGTGTCGTATGTGGTAACGCGCAGCCGCTACAAGGGCCGGAGGCTTCTGGACCTGGCGGCGTGGGTGCCGTGGGCGGTGCCCTCACTCGTGCTCGGGCTCGGGATCCTCTGGGCCGTGCTTCTTTCGCCGCTCGCCATCCTCTATGGCACGCTGACGGTCATGATCCTGGCCCACATCGTGCGCGGCTTTCCCTTCGGGACCCAGATCATGGGCTCGAGCATGATCCAGATCAGCCGCGAGCTCGAGGAGGCCGCGCGCATTCACAAGGCCTCGTGGCCCTCGACCTTCCGGCGGATCTGGCTCCCGCTCGTCAAGAACGGCTTCCTCGCCGGGTGGGTCATCCAGTTCACCGTGTCGTTCAGCGACCTGGCGACCGTGGCGTTCCTCTACGGCGCCAGATCGACGGTGCTGCCGACGCTCTTTCTGAGCCAGTGGTCGAACGGCCGCCTGGAGGAAGCCGCCGTGGCGGCGCTCATGATGACGGTCATCGTCCTCGCGGTGGTCGTCCTGGTCCGGCGCCTGGTCCTCGGCAACGTGCGGACGACGACCGTGGCGTGACGCGTGCGGCGTTAAAATAGCGCAAGCTCTTCGCCAGGAGGGAACGCGATGCTTTCCAGGGAAGACAACGAGCTCCTCTGCCGCGTCGGAACGGACACGCCGGTCGGCGCCCTGCTGCGTCAGTACTGGATCCCCGCGCTCATGTCGAGCGAGCTGCCGGAGCGGGACGGGGCACCCGTCCGGGTCCGCCTCCTCGGCGAGAATTTGATCGCCTTCCGGACGACGTCCGGGAAGATCGGCCTCATCCAGAACCACTGCCCGCACCGCGGCGCCTCGCTCTTCTTCGGCCGGAACGAGGAGGAAGGGCTGCGCTGCGTCTACCACGGCTGGAAGTACGACTGCGAGGGCGCGTGCGTCGACATGCCCAGCGAGCCCGCGGAGAGCAACTTCAAGTCGAAGGTGCGGGCGACCGCGTATCCGTGCGTCGAGCGCAACGACGTCATCTGGACCTACATGGGACCGCGCCGGACGCCGCCGCCCCTGCCGGACATCGAGCCCAACATGCTCCCGCGGAGCGAGTACGCCGTGCAGAAGGTGCTCCGGGAGTGCAACTGGTTCCAGGCGCTCGAGGGCGACATCGACACGAGCCACCTCGGGTTCCTCCACCTCGGCGCGGTCAAGCCCGCGCAGACGACGCCGGGGACCTTCGACTACTACAACGTGGCCGACCGCGCCCCGAAGTACGAGGTGGTCGACACCGAGTTCGGCACCTCCTACGGCGCCTACCGCCCGGCGGAGGCCGACTCGTATTACTGGCGCATCGCCCACTACCTGTTTCCGTTCTTCACGATGATCCCGACGGGCATCCTCGGCATGCAGATCCTCGTCCGCGCCTGGGTGCCCGTCGACGACAACCACGTGATGTTCTGGAGCATCGCCGCGCCCCGCTCACGCGTGGGCAACGGCGCCGCGGGCGGCGCCTCCGGGCTCAACGCCGGCGGCCGGCCCGTCGCGTCGGCCGGCGCCCGGCCGGGCGGCTTCGAGTTCCAGCCCGATGGCTCGGACTGGCTCGGCAAGTTCCGCCTCGCCCAGCACAAGGACAACGACTACCTGATCGACCGCGAGGCGCAGCGCACCACGAGCTTCACCGGCATCGCCGGCATCCATCAGCAAGATCAGGCCGTCACCGAGAGCATGGGGCCGATCTACGACCGCTCGCAGGAGCACCTGGGGACCTCGGACGCGATGGTCATCCGGACGCGCCGGCGGGTGCTCAACGCCGCGCGGGCGCTGCGCGACAGCGCGGCGACGCCGCCGGGCGTCGACAACCCGGAGGTCTACCGCCGTCGCTCGGGCGGCGTCATCCTGCCGCGCGACGCCGACTGGCTCGAGGCCACGAAGGGGCTGCGCCAGGCGTTCGCGACGCCCGCGCCCGAAAAGACCGTCGCGCCATGACGCCCGCCCGCGGACCGGTCGTCCTGAAAACGGCCGTCGCGACCTACGCGCACACCAAGGGCCTGAAGGACGGCACGGTCACGGCACCGGGCATCCGTTTCGAGCACATCGAGGTGAGCCCGATCGTCGCCGCGTTCCGGCGCATGGTGCGCACGCTCGAGTTCGACGTGTCCGAGATGGCGATCACGACCTATCTGACCGCCAGGGCCCACGGCAAGCCCTTCACCGCGCTGCCGATCTTCGTCATGCGCCAGTTCCACCACGCGCCGATCGCCTGCAACGTGAAGTCGGGGGTGAAGTCGCCGAAGGATCTCGAGGGCAAGAAGGTGGGGGTCCGCGCGTACACCGTCACGACGGGTGTCTGGGCGCGCGGCATTCTGGCGACCGAGTACGGCGTCGACCTCGACAAGGTCACCTGGGTCGTCGTCGACGAGGAGCACGTTCAGGAGTACCAGAAGCCGTCGAACGTGCTGGAGCGGCCGGGCGCGAATCTCGGTCAGATGCTCGCCCAGGGCGAGCTGGCGGCGGCCATCGGCGCCGGCCAGGTCGATTCGCCCGACGTGAAGCCCCTGATCGCCAACCCGCGCGAGGCCGAGGCGGCGTGGTACCGAAAGACCGGCATCTACCCCATCAACCACACGGTCGTCGTGAAGGACTCGCTGCTGCAGGCCGACCCGACGCTCGCGCCGCGAATCTTCGGCGCGTTCAAGGAAGCGAAGGCGGCCTTCCTGAAGCAGCTCGACTCGCCGGCCTCGCTGTCCGGCGACGCCCAGGCGCTGGCCGCGCGCCGGAGCATCGTGGGGGACGACCCGCTGCCGAACGGCGTGGCCAGGAACCGCAAGGCGCTCGAGGCGGTGATCCAGTTCGCCCGGGACCAGAAGATCCTGCCGCGCGCGGTGAGCCCGGAAGAGGTCTTCGCCCGCGACACGCTGGGCCTGGAGTAGGGCGCCCGGGTGGACCAGATCCTCCTCGGCAAGGGCGAGCACCCGGTCTCGCTGCTCGCGAAGTACGGTAACCGCCACGGGCTGGTCGCGGGCGCCACCGGCACGGGCAAGACCGTGTCGCTCATGGTGATGGCCGAAGGCTTCTCGCGCCTTGGCGTGCCGGTGTTCATGGCGGACGTGAAGGGTGACGTCGCCGGGCTCGCGCTGGCCGGCAGCCCCAGCGAGAAGACCCAGCAGCGCGTCGCCCAGATCGGCATCGAGGGCTACAAGCAGGAAGCCAGCCCGGTCGTGTTCTGGGACCTCCTGGGCAAGTCGGGCCACCCCGTGCGCGCCACGATCAGCGAGATCGGGCCGACTCTCCTGGCCCGCATCCTCGAGGTCAACGACACCCAGGCCGGGGTCCTCGAGATCGCCTTCAAGCTGGCCGACGACCGGGGTCTCCTGCTGCTCGACCTCGACGACCTGCGAGCGCTGCTCGGGTTCGTGGCGGACAACCGCCAGGAGATCTCGAGCACTATGGGCTCGTCAGCGCCCAGTCGATCGCGGCGATCCAGCGCTCCCTCCTGTCGATCTCGCGCGAGGGCGGCGAAGCCTTCTTCGGCGAGCCGGCGCTCGACCTGAACGATCTCCTGCGCACCGATCTGGGCGGCCGCGGGATCGTGAGCATCCTGGCCGCCGATCAGCTCATCCTGGAGCCGAAGCTCTATTCGAGCTTCCTCTTATGGCTCCTCTCGGAACTGTTTGAAAACCTGCCCGAAGTGGGCGACCTCGACAAGCCGAAGCTCGTCTTCTTCTTCGACGAGGCGCACCTTCTGTTCGACGACGCGCCGCCGGCCCTGCGCCAGCGCGTGGAGCAGGTGGTCAGGATCATCCGGTCGAAGGGCGTGGGCGTGTACTTCTGCTCCCAGTTCCCGGATGACGTGCCCAACGAGATCCTCGGCCAGCTCGGAAACCGCGTCCAGCACGCCCTGCGCGCCTTCACGCCGCGCGATCAGAAGGCGGTGCGCACCGCGGGCCGAGACCTTCGTGCCCAACCCGAAGCTCGACGTCCGGCGGAGCCCGCCGCCGCTAGCTTCCGGGGCCGGTCGGCGCGACCCGTCGCCTGTTGTTGACAAGTGATCTGTCCGCTCGCGTTTGACACGTGATCTGTCCGGTCGGTGTGGACAATGATGGGTCCGCTCTCAAAGCCCAGGGCCAATCGGGAGCCTCGGGCCCCGGCGCCGGCGAGAGGTCAACGCGCGCCGGAGGGGACGGACGGGAAGCGGGGGGAGGTTGGCGCTGGCGAGGCGAAAGCGGCCGGTCGGCGCCCGCTCCACGCGCGGGGGCAACGAGGCGCCGTGGGATGCGAAGCGGCCGAGCACGATGGCGCCGCGCCAGACGGTGTAGGAGCCGTCGAGATGACGACGCACGATGACCCGCATGCCGGCGCAGGTGGGGCGGCCGGGCTGCTTGGGCAGTTGAAGCGGACGACCGTCGAAGCTGACCATATTGTCCTGACCGACGACGCGATCGGCCTCCTCACACAGGATCTGGTCGAGATCGACCGGGCCGAGCGCGATGAAGGCGGAGTCCGGGTCAGCAGGGGGCCGCGTGAAGGTCGCGTTGTAGTCGGCGATGAAGCACGCGCGCAAGTAGCCATTCGCCGCCTCGAGGGTGCGGATATCGGCCAGGCGCAACTCGTTCACGAGCCGGTCTTGCAGCGTGCGGTTGAGCCGTTCCCCCCGGCCGCGCGCCTGCGGGGAGTAGGCCCCGATGTGTTCGATGCCGAGGCGGGCGAGGGCGCGGCCGACGTGCGTGAGGTGGTCGCGATCGACGGGCCCCCCGGCCTTCGGCGTGTGGAAGGCCCAGCCCGCGCGATCGGTATAGAGAGCGACCGGCAGGCCGAAGGTGCGGAGGACCTCGGCGAGCGCGACCATGACGGCGGCCGTCGTCTCTGCGGGCCAGAGCTGAGCGTAGAGCAATCGCTTGGTGGCATCATCGAGCACGGCGAGCAACGTGGGGCGCGCCTCGGGACAGTGAGCAAGCCACACATGCGGGCTGCCATCGAGGTGCAGGAGCTCGCCGAAGCGTGCCCGCGGCTCCCGGCGTCGCCGATGGCGGCCGCGGGCGCGGCGTTTGGCCACGAGGCCCGCCTCCTGAAGCGCCAGGCGGACAAAGCTGTACGAGAGCGCGAGGCCGTGATCCCGCCGCGCCCGGTGATAGAAGTGCCGGACGTTGAAGCCCCGGTAGGTGTCCCGATAGAGGTGCAGAATGCGCTCCACCTCGGCCACCGGCGCCTTACGCGGCGACGGCAATCGGCGCCGGTCGTAGAGCCCGACCATCTCCTGGGCCTCGTACCGCGCCCGCCAACGGCGCAGACTGCGGGGATCGATGCCGAGGATGTCGGCCGCCTGCAACCACGTCAGAGCGCCGCTCAACGCGCGCAAGATGACTTCCTGCCTCTTCATGGCCTGCTCCACGGCGGCCGTCAGCCAGCCCATCGGCACCTCCTCGGTTGCCCATGGCTGTACGACGGCTCGCTGATAGAGCGGACAGTTCACTTGCTCTCGGGAGCGGACAGATCATGTGCTCCCTACACGCCGCGCCCAGCCGGTTGACGGCCGCGCGCCTTCCGCGCTAGCCTGCCGAATCCACGTGAAGCACCGCGCCCGAACAAGGAGGCCCTATGTGCGTCGATAACGACTCTCGTCCCCCGATTCCCCCGATCGCCGGCGGGTCCGCCGGATCTCACGACTTCCGCCTCACCTCGACGGATGGCACCCGCTTCATGGCGCACGCGGCCCGCGCGAGCAGGCCGACGGGCGCCGGGATGGTCGTCATTCCCGACGTCCGCGGGCTCCACCCCTACTACAAGGAGCTCGCGGATCGGTTCGCCGAGGTGGGCGTCGATGCGGTCGCCATCGACTTCTTCGCGCGGACCGCGCCGTCGGACGACCGCAGCGACAGCTTCGACTTCATGGCTCAGGTCCCGCAGACGAAGCCCGACGCGCTCCAGGCCGACATCGCGGCGGCGGTGGCTTACCTGCGCGGGAAGGACGGCGGCGAGGTCCGTTCGGTCTTCTCGGTCGGCTTCTGCTTCGGCGGTGCCCTCTCGTACCTCCAGGCGGCGAGCGGGCTCGGGTACGCCGGCGTGATCGGGTTCTACGGCTGGCCGCTCGGGCTCGCCCGCTGGCCGGATCGTCCCAAGCCGATCGACGCGGTGGCGCGCTACAAGTGCTCGGTGCTCTCGCTCTTCGGCGGCGCCGATCAGGGCATCCCGCAGGGCGCCGTCGACGAGTTCGATGCCGCGTGCCGCAAGGCCGGCGTCAAGCACGACTCGACCGTCTATCCGGGAGCGCCGCACAGCTTCTTCGACCGGAAGCAGACCGAGTTCGCAGAGGCCTCGGCGGATGCCTGGAAGCGCGTGCAGGCGTTCGTCCGCCAGAACACCAAAGCGTAGCCGTGCGGCAAGCGGCGGCCCGGGCGTCGGGGCTCGGGCCGCTCTTCCGCGGCGGTCCCTGAGGTGGCGAACCTTCCGCACGTGGCGGTCGTGGGCGGCGGCTTCGGCGGACTGTACGCCGCCCGCGCCCTCGCCGGCCGGCCCGTCCGCGTCACGCTCCTCGACCGGCGCAACCATCACCTCTTCCAGCCGCTGCTCTACCAGGTGGCCACCGCCGCCCTGAACGCCTCCGATATCGCCGCGCCGCTGCGGTCGATCCTGCGCCGGACCCACAACGTCACGGTGCTCCTCGCCGAGGTCGAGCGGGTCGATCTCGCCGCGCGCCGCCTGGTGCTCGAGCGGGGCGAGCTCGGCTACGACGCGCTCGTTCTCGCGGCGGGCGCCGGCCATTCGTACTTCGGTCACGACGAGTGGGAGGTGTTCGCTCCGGGCCTCAAGACGCTCGAGGACGCGCTGGAGATCCGCCGCCGCGTCCTGCTCGCCTACGAGGACGCCGAGCGCGAGCGCGACGGCGCCGAGCAGAGGGCGCTGCTGACGTTCGTGGTCGTGGGCGGCGGGCCCACCGGCGTCGAGCTGGCGGGCGCTCTCGGTGAGATCTCGCGCCAGACCATCGCCCGCGACTTCCGCCTGATCGACCCGACCAAGGCGCGCATCGTCCTCCTCGAAGGCGGCGCTCGCGTTCTCGGTGGATTCCCCGAAGCGCTTTCACGCCGCGCCGAAGACGCGCTCCGGCGCATCGGCGTCGAGGTGCGCACCGGCGCGATCGTGACACGCGTGACCGCCGATGCCGTGTGGCTGGGCGGCCAGCAGATCCGCGCGCGCACGGTGCTCTGGGCCGCCGGCGTGGCCGCCGCGCCTCTCACCCGCACGCTCGGTGTGCCGCTCGACCGGGCGGGCCGCGTCCTCGTCGAGCCGGATCTCTCGATTCCGGGTCACCCCGAGTCCTTCGCCATCGGGGACCTGTGTGTGTTCCCGCATCAAACCGGTACTCCGCTACCCGGTGTCGCGCCGGTCGCCATCCAGCAGGGACGACGGGCGGCCGACAACGTGATGCGGCGGCTGGGCGGCCGGCCCACCCAGCCGTTTCACTACCGCGACCGCGGCAGCATGGCGACGATCGGACGCGCGGCGGCGGTCGCGGTGGTCGGGCGCTTCAAGCTCTCGGGACTGATCGCCTGGCTGGCCTGGCTCCTCGTGCACATCATGTTCCTGATCGGCTTCCGCAATCGCTTCCTCGTGCTGTTCGAGTGGGCCTGAGCCTACGTCTCCGGGCAGCGGGGCGCCCGGCTGATCACCGGCCCCTGGAAGGGGCGCCGCTGAAAGCTTATGCGGAACTTCATGCCATTGACAGAACGGTTAGGCTAGGCTTCGAACGATGGACAAGGCGACGGAGAGTTTGCTCCGCGATCTCGAAGCCAGCCCGACCGATCTCAAAAAGCTCGTCGTCAGCGCGGTGTGGCGACAGTGCAACGCGATCGCGATCGAAGCGGAAGCGATCACCCGCTGGGAGCGCGACGACCCGGCCCGCTGGGCGTCGGTTCAGGAATGGCTGCTCGGCAAGGGAATCACGATCACCGTGCTGAGGAGCCGCCCGGCCACGGAGACTCACCGAGCGGCGCCTCCGCAGGGCTGACGGCTTCATCCTTGCCAGCCACGGAGCGAAGCAGGTAGTCTGGGCCGACGCCGCTCGCGGGATCGATCCCGAGCGGCGGGAGGAGCCTTGACTGCCGTGAGCACGACCTCCGTAAGCTGGACCTCCGAAACCATCCCCATCGCCGGGGTCTCGATGCAGGTATCCCGGGCCGGCGCGGGCCCGCCGCTGCTGCTCCTGCATCACGACATCGGCACGCTCGACCGCCTGCCCTTCTACGACGCGCTGGCGCGTCGCTTCACCGTGCTGCGGCCCTCGCATCCCGGTTACGACGGCTCCCAGCGGCCCGACTGGATGCGGAACGTGCGAGACCTGGCGGCCGTGTACCAGTGGCTGCTCGGCGAGCTCTCGGAGTCCCGCGCGGCCGCCAGCATCTCGGTGGCCGGGCTCGGCTTCGGGGGCTGGATCGCGGCCGAGATGGCCACGCTGGCGCCGCGCGCGATCCGGCGGCTCGTCCTGGTGGGCGCGATGGGCCTCAAGCCCGAGCGCGGCGAGATCGCCGATCAGGCGCTCGTCTCCTACATCGACTACGTGCGACTGGGCTTCGCGGACCAGCGGGCCTTCGATCGCGTCTTCGGCGCCGATCCGACCACCGCACAGCTGGAAAAGTGGGACCTGAATCGCGAGATGTCGTTCCGCATCGCCTGGAAGCCGTACATGTACAGCCCCACGCTCCCGCACCTGCTCGGCGGCGTCGCCGCGCCCGCGCTGGTCGTCTGGGGCCGCGACGATCGTATCGTGCCCCTCGAGTGCGGCGAACGGTACGCCAAGGCCCTGCCGCGGGCCCGGCTGGAAGTCGTCGAGGGCGCGGGGCATTTCGTGGATATGGAGAAGCCGGATCAGCTGGCGAAGCTCATCAGCGACTTCGCGAGCCAAGGAGGCACCTGATGCATCTCATGTACTTCACCGAGCAGCCGATGTCGGCGTACCCCGCGGACGAGGGGCGCGAGTTCGGGGCGACCGCGCTCATGTTCTCGAACAAGCACTTCGACCCGGCCGCCGGCAGCCGCCTGTACAACGAATACCTCGAACACTACCGGCTCGCCGAGAACGTCGGCTTCGACGGCATCATGCTGAACGAGCACCACAACGCGCCGTTCTGCATGCAGGCCAAGTGCAACGTGTTCGCGTCGATCCTGGCCGCGACGACGAAGCGCGTGAAGATCGTGCTGCTCGGCAACCCGCTCCCCCTCGCCGACAACCCCGTGCGGCTCGCCGAGGAGCTGGCGATGATCGACATGGTCTCGCGCGGCCGCCTCGTGTCCGGCTTCGTGCGCGGCGGCGGCCAGGAGCAGCTCGCCACCGGCGTCAATCCGGCCTTCAACCGCGAGCGCTTCGAGGAGGCGCACGACCTGATCGTCAAGACGTGGACCCAGCCCGGGCCGTTCCGCTGGGAGGGCACCCACTATCAGCATCGCGTGGTGAATCCGTGGGCGGTGCCGCTCCAGAAGCCCCACCCGCGCGTCTGGATCCCCGGGGTACTCAGCAAGGAAACGATCATCTGGGCGGCGAAGAAGCGCTACCCCTACATCGCGCTCAGCACCGCCATCGAGGCGACCAAGAAAATCTGGGAGCTCTACGATCGGGTCGCCGAGGAGACAGGATACGCCGGCGGTCCGGAGTACCGCGGCTATCTCCAGCGCTGCCACGTCGCCGAGACCGAGGAAAAGGCGCTGGCGAACGCGCGGCAGTTCATGTGGATGCAGGGCGAGTTCACCGGCCTCGCGCACCCGGTCTGGTCGACGCCCTCGGGCTACTTCTCGCCGTCGGTCCGTACCGCTTTCGTCGAGTACGCGGTCGGGCGACGGTCGAACCCGCGCGGCGCGTCGTTCGAGGATCAGATCCAGAGTCAGATGATCGTCGCCGGAACACCGAAGACCGCGGATACCCAGACGTGTATCCGGCTCCTCGGCGAGGAAGTGCTGCCCGCGCTCCGCGAGATCGGCAAGGAGCTGGGGCTGTGGAGCCCCTTCGAGGCCAACGCGCCCGTGGGCATCGCGTTTCCCGACCCGGCGACTCCGGCGCGCGAGCGCGCCACCGCTCATCACCCGGCACCTCTGGAGGTCTCTTGATGCTCGTTCGCTCCTGGCTCGGCGCTCTTCTCCTCGTCTTCGTCGTCGTCTCGGCTGCTCCCCCGGCGCGCGCGGCGACGGAGCCGGGCACGATGGTCTGGGGCCTGCACGTGACGCTCGCGTCGCGCTGGCTCGACCCGGGCGACACGGAGGCGTTAATCACTCCGTTCATGGTGCTCTACGCCCTCCACGACGCCCTCTTGA
>QHSM01000542.1 GCA_003221595.1 Candidatus Rokuibacteriota bacterium
CGAGGTGTTCGGCGAGGCCATCGGCAAGCACGCCCGCTCGGCGGTCGGGATGGCCGGGCTGCCGGTGAACATCCCGGTCGAGATCGAGATGGTCCTCGAAGTCGAATGAACGGGAGGGTTCATGGCCCTGCTGCTCGACGCGTGTAGCACGCTCATCTCGCTCATCTTCCTGGGAATCGTCGGCCTGGTCGCCGGCGTCGCGATCCCGGGCCTGTTCATGTCGGCCGCCGCGCCCTGGCTCGACTGGATCTTGCCCCTCAGGAAGAAGTAGCGCTCCCCTCGATCAGCCCGGGCACCGTGCGCAGGGCCTCCGCGATTCGAGGCCCGTGCCAGGAGAAGGGCTTCCCGTCCACGAGGTGAATCCGCCCGTCGCGGACCGCCGGAACCTCCGAGTAGCTCGTGAAATCCGCGACGTGCGCCCGGCGAAAGCGGAACGGCTCGTCGGGAAGCAGGATGACCTCCGGTCGAAGCGCGGCGACCTCGTCCAGCGTCACCGTCGGGTAGCGCTCCGGGCGCCCGGCGAAGATGTTCCGGCCGCCGCACAGCCGCAGCATGTCGTGGATATAGGTGTCGCCGTTGATCGTCATGTACGGGCCGCGCCAGATCGGATAGAACACCGGCACCGGCGGCCGCCGCGCGCTCGCGCTCCGCACGCGATCGTGGAGCGACTCCAGCTCCCGCATCAGCGCTCGCGCGCGCGGCTCCGCGCCCGTCAGCTCGCCCAGCTCCCCGATGAACCCGATACCCTCGGCGACCGTGCGCGGGTACGCGACCCAGACGGGGATCGACCACGCGCGGAGGCGATCGATGTCCTCGCGCCGGTTCTCCTCGATATTGGCGACGACGAGGTCGGGATCGAGCGCGCGGATCTTCTCGAGGTCGGGGTTCTTCTCGCCGCCGATCCGCACCTTCCCGCGCACGACGTCGCGCGGCTCGACGCAATAGACGGTCACCGCCACCAGAGCGTCCTCGAGACCCAGGGCGCACAGGAGCTCGGTGGTGCTCGGGACCAGCGACACGATCCGTCGAGGCGGCCGGGCCAGCTCTACCGCGACGCCCGACGCGTCGACCCGCGCCGTCATCAGCCGACGCGGCGGCTCCGCAGCCGCTCCACGAAGGCGATCGCCTCGCGCGTCCGCTCCGCCACCTCCTGATCCCACTTCGCGATCTCGTCCAGGGGCGCGCGGCGGTCGATGGCGTCCTCGAGATTGGTCACCGCGACGCCGAAGAGCTTCAGCAGCCGCCGGGTCTCGTCGCTCGGCATGGTGGCGTCTCCTGATCGTGGCCGGCTCGGGGCTACAGCTCGAGCGCCGGCGCCGCGGTCCAGCGCGGGTCGCCCTCGGGCTTGAAGTTGCGCGTGCTCACGAAATGCAGGCCGTGGTGCAGGTTCAGCTTGAACTTGCCGCCGCCGTACCGGGCGGCCAGCCATCCGGTGGGGTCGTCCAGGAGCGGCGCCATCTCGCTCGACGGCAGCCGCACGAGCCACTTGAACCGGATCGTCCCCGCCCACGGCTCCTGGACGCCGATCGTCACGGTGAACTCCGGCCACACGCTGACGAACTCCTCGAGTATCTGGCGGCGCGTGGGGTGCGCGATGCCGCGGTTGCTCAGATTGCGCTTGAGGTAGGGCTCGATGAGATCCCAGCACCACGCGGCAATCACTGCGAGGCGCAGTGTATCATGGCGCCGTGCCGCTGCTCCTCCGGCGCCGCGCGCTGTGGGCGTTGCTCGCCGCGAAGCTCGTCGGCGGCTGGGGTGTCGGCTGGGACATCCGCTGGCACCTCGTCATCGGCCGCGACTCCTTCTGGATCGCGCCGCATCTCATGACCTACCTCGCGGTGAGCGCCGCGGCGCTGATCTCGCTCGGCGTCCTGGTCGTGGAGACGCGGCGGGCGCGACACGGCGCGGCGTCGCCGGACAGCGTCGCGGTCGCCGGGCTCCGGGGCACGCGCGGTTTTCACCTGGCGTGGTGGGGCATGGCGATCGTCATCCTGGCGGCGCCGATCGACGATCTGTGGCACCGCCTGTTCGGTATCGACGTGACGCTGTGGAGCCCGCCGCACCTGCTCGGCCTGGCCGGCTCTCAGGTCTCGAATCTCGGCAGTCTGCTCATCGCGCTCGAGGTCTACCGGGACGGAGCCCGCTGGATCGCGCTGGCGGCCAGCGGCATTCTGCTCCTGGGCGTCTTCTACATCCTGGTCGACCAGTCCGTGCAGACCGCCTTTCGCCGGGGCGGCGTGTTCTTCTTCACATCGGCGATCCTGGGAGCGCTCGCGTTCACCTTCGCCCTCATGCTGGCCGCTCGGCTCGGCGGGAGCCGGAGCATGCCGCTCGCGCTGGCGGTCGGCGCGCTCCTGGTCCAGATGTCGATCATCGTGGTCGGAGACATCGGCTTCGCGCTGCTCCACCCGACGCCGGCAATCGAGGCGGCGATCGCCGCGGATCCGACGTCGCCGGTCGCGATCGCTCACGAGATGGCGCGGCGCAACGGCCTGGTGCCCGGACGCTCGCTGACCACCCGGCTGATCCCGCTCGTCCCGGCGGCTCTCATGACGCTGGCGGATCCGCTGCGGCGCTGGCGGCTGGCCGCGGGCGTGTTCGGCCTCGCGCTCGCCGTCGTTTCGGCGGGCGTGTTCTTGCGGTGGCCCGCACTGAGCCACGCCCTTCCCTCGCCGCCGGAGGCGATTGTGGGTCTCGTCGTCGCGCTCGCCGCTTCGCTCGTGGGCGGGTGGTCCGCCGTGAAGCTCGCGGACGCCATGCGCCGGAACGCGTAGGATCGGGGCTCGGTCAGGCCGGTGTGAGCGAGCTCGCGCGCGACGAGCGGCTCCGGGATGACGCCGATGGCCTCGCCGCCCCCCTCGAGCACCGCGTCGGCGACGGGCGCGCCCCCTCGGACGAGCCGCAGAAGACGCAGATGCGCTTCATAGCGATGCGGCGAACTCCGGCGACAGTGTCCCCCGGTAGACCTCCTCGACGGGC
Source organism: Candidatus Rokuibacteriota bacterium (assembly GCA_003221595.1). GTDB lineage: Bacteria > Methylomirabilota > Methylomirabilia > Rokubacteriales > CSP1-6 > AR31. The sequence goes on from QHSM01000542.1 coordinate 2,980, forward strand.
CCGTCGAGCCGGAGCGACCAGTCCGGGCGCACTTCGATCGTGAGCTCGCCGCCGGGCATCCGGACCTTGACGCGGCCGTGGTCGCAGAGGCCGTTTCGCACCGCGGCGGAGGCCGCGCCGCACGAGGAAGACCCGGACGCGAGCGTGTAGCCGGCGCCGCGCTCCCAGATGAGGATGTCGACCGTGTCGCGCGCTCCGACCCGCGCGAACTGGACGTTCGTGCGGTTCGGAAACGCCGGATGCCGCTCGATGAGCGGGCCCAGGCGCCGGCACTCGCCGTCGTCGAG
>QHSM01000543.1 GCA_003221595.1 Candidatus Rokuibacteriota bacterium
CGGATGAGGCGGTGCAGCTCCGCCGGCCCCACCAGCTGGCCGTACTGGGCCCCCGCCGACGTGGAGATGGACTCGTTGATGAGCGTGCCGCCCAGGTCGTTGGCGCCCGCCGCCAGGAGGCACTGGGCCATCTTCGGACCTTCCTTGACCCACGAGGACTGGATGTTGCGGAAGCTCGGCCCGAGCATCAGCCGCGCCAGCGCGTGCATCTTCACGACCTCGATCCCGGTGGCGCCGGGCCGGACACCGGGGACGAGCCCCTTCGACCACATCGGCGCCTCGGAGTGGATCAGCGAGAGCGGGACGAACTCGGTGAACCCGCCGGTGTCCTTCTGGATCGAGCGCAGCAGCGCCATGTGACGGATCCAGTGCGCGGGCGTCTCCACGTGGCCGTACATGATCGTGGAGGTCGTGCGGATCCCGAGCGCGTGCGCGGTGGTGATGACGTCGACCCATTGCGCCACCGTGATCCGGCCGCGCGCGATGACGTCCCGGATCTCCTGGTCGAGGATCTCCGCCGACGTCCCCGGCAGCGTGCCCAGGCCCGCCGCCCTGAGCTCGGCCAGATAGTCCCGGATCGGCAGCCCGGAGCGCACCGAGCCGTACAGCACCTCTTCCGGCGAGAACGCGTGGATGTGGAGCGCCGGCAGCTCCGCCGTGATCGCGCGCGTCAGGTCGATGTAGTAGCGCCCGTCGAGCTTCGGCGGCAGCCCCGCCTGGATGCACACCTCGGTGGCGCCCAGCTCCGACGCCTCCCGCGCGCGGCGAACGACCTCGGCGACGGGGAGGAAGTAGCCCTCCTCTTCCCGGTGATCGCGGCTGAAGGCGCAGAAGGTGCAGTGCTTGATGCAGACGTTGGTGAAGTTGACGTTGCGATTGACGACGTAGGTGACCACGTCGCCGACCTGCCGCCGCCGCATCTCGTCGGCCACCAGCGTCAGCGCGTGAAGATCGCGGCCGGTGGCCCGCGTGAGGGCCACCCCTTCGTCGACGGTCACCTCGTGGCCGTCGAGCGCGTGGGCGAGGATCGGGCGGAGGTCGCGCGAGACCCAGTCGAGCGAGGCGAGGAGGCTACCAGCGACGCCAGCGTTCATATGATTCCTTCACGAGTCCGTGCTCGTCGATCAGGGCTCCCACGCGCGGGCGCAGCCGCTCGTCCAGGAACTCGGCGCGCGTCGCGAACTCCGGATAGATCGCGAGGCGTTCGCGCAGCGCGAAGCCCTGGCCCTCGGTCGCGCGCCTCAGCTCGGGGAGCAGGGGCCACGGCTTCTCGGGGTTGATGTGGTCCGGCGTGAGCGGCGAGATCCCACCCCAGTCGTTGAGGCCCGCGGCGAGGAGACGCGGGTAGACATCCGGCGACAGGTTCGGCGGCGCCTGGATGTTCATCTCGGGCCCGAGCACGAGCCGCGCCACCGCGAGGGTCCGCAGGAGGTCATCGACCGACGGCTCGGGCGCGTCGCGCATCGGGATGCGCGGCTTGGCCCGGAAGTTCTGGACGATGACCTCCTGGATGTGCCCGTACCGCTCGTGGAGGTCGCGGATGGCGACCAGGGCGTCGACGCGCTCGCGGGCGGTCTCGCCGATGCCGATCAGCACGCCCGTCGTGAACGGGATGCCCAGCTTCCCGGCGAGTGCGATGGTCCGGATCCGGCGCGCGGGCACCTTGTCGGGCGCACGGTCGTGGGCCATGCCGCGCTCGAGGAGGCGCTCCGCGAGCGTCTCCAGCATCAGCCCCATGCTCACGTTGACCTCGCGCAGGGCGGCCAGGTCCCGCTCGACCATGACGCCGGGGTTGGCGTGGGGCAGCAGCGGGGATTCCTTCAGCACCGTCTCGCACACGGCGCGCAGGTAGGCCAGCGTCGTGCGGTAGCCGTGCCGCCGGAGGAATTCGCGATGCGTGGCGAACAGCGCCTCGGGCTTGTCGCCCAGCGAAAAGAGCGCCTCCTTGGCGCCGAGCCGGCCGCCCGCCTGGGCGAGCGCCACCACCTCGTCGGGCGTCATCGTGTGGGCGCCGGGCTCGCCCGGATCGCGGCGGAACGTGCAGTAGCCGCAGTAGTCGCGACAGAGCGTCGTCAGCGGGACGAAGACCTTGGCCGAGAAGGTGATGGTGCGACCACGGCCACGGTCGCGCAGCTCTCCGGCGCGGGCCAGCAGGTCGCCGAGCGCCGCCGCAGGTGTCTCGATGAGCGCGCACGCCGACTGGTGCGAGATCATCGCCGCCGGCTCGCCTTGCTCGCGGGCGCGCGCAGGACCTTGTCCTTGGGCTCGCCTCGGCCGGCGGGGGCCCCAGCCCCGCGACGGCCTGCGGCTCGCAAAACCTTCGGCCGGACGTCGCTCGCGAAGCGGTCGATGTTCGCGAGCACCGCGCGCAGCTCTTGCACCGTGTGGTCGAAGACGAAATGGGTGACGCCGAGCGCCTGGTACCGCCGAATGTCGGCGGCGACCTCGTCGGCGCTGCCCTGGAACGGCGGGCGATCGCCGGCGGCGACCTTGGCGCGCTTGCCGCGCACCTCCATCGGGACACGGATGGTCAGCGCGATCGACTTCGGGTCGCGCCCGGCCCGCCGCGCCCAGCCGTGGATCTCCTTGACCTTCGCCGCGTACTCGTCCGGGCCGAGGAGCGCCGGCGGCCGCATGGCGATCGGATGCCAGCCGTCGCCGATGGTGCCGGCCCGCCGCAGCGCCGCGCCGGTGTGACCGCCGATCCAGACCGGAATGCCGGCGCGCTGCACGGGCTTCGGGAGCACGTGAACGTCGCGGATCGAGCAGTATTTGCCCTCGAAGGTGACCGGATCGGTCGTCCACGCGGCCCGCATCAGCCGGATGTATTCCTCGGTCACGGGCCCGCGCTCCTCGAACGGCGGAGCGCCGAGCGCCTCGAACTCCTCGCGCAGCCAGCCCACGCCGGCGCCGAGGATGATGCGGCCCTTCGAGAGCACGTCCGTCGTCGCCAGCATCTTGGCGGCGAGGAGGGGATTGCGATACGGGATCACGAGGACGCTGATGCCGAGCCGAACGCGCGTGGTCGCGTGCGCGAGATGGCTGAGCATCGCGATCGGTGACGAACAGCGAGTGGTAGCGGAGCGCCTCGGCTTTCTCCGCGATCTTGAGGACGACGTCGAGGCCCGCCAGCGGCCCGCGACCCGGAAGCGAAAATCCGAACTCCACGACGTGTCCTCCGAGAAAAGGGGATTCCTGGATCAGGACGGCCGATATGGTATCACTAAGCGGAATGCAATTCTTTGACGTCCTCGTCATCGGCGCCGGCCACGCCGGATGCGAGGCGGCCCTGGCCGCCGCGCGCATGGGATGCCGCACGCTGCTGCTCACGATGAACCTCGACGCCATCGGCCAGATGTCGTGCAATCCCGCCGTCGGCGGCACCGCCAAGGGCCATCTGGTCCGCGAGATCGACGCCCTCGGCGGCGAGATGGGACGCGTCACCGATCGCGCGGCCATCCAGTTCAAGACGCTCAACGCGTCGCGCGGTCCGGCGGTGCGCTCGTCGCGCGCCCAGTGCGATCGAGCCCGTTACCGGGCGGCGATGAAGCAGACGGTGGAGCGGGAGCCGCGTCTCGAGGTGCGGCAGGGCCAGGCGGCGCGTTTCATCGTCGCCGGCGGGCGTGTCGCCGGCGTCGAGGACCAGGTCGGCGTGCGATATCCCGCGCGGGCCGTCGTCGTGACGGCGGGGACCTTCCTCCGCGGGCTGATCCACGTGGGGCTCAACCGGCAGAGCGCGGGGCGGGCGGGGGAGTTCGCGGCGATCGACCTCTCGAGCGCGCTCTCGGACCTCGGGCTCACGCTCGGGCGGCTGAAGACCGGGACCTCGCCGCGCCTTCGTCGCTCGACAATCGACTACGCCCGGCTGACGGAGCAGTGGGGCGACGACGAGCCGTGGCCCTTTCACTGGGCGACCGAGCGGCTCGCGCTCCGACAAGTTTCGTGCCACCTGACGTACACGACGGCCGCGACGCACGACGTCGTTCGCGCGAATCTCGACCGCTCGCCGCTCTACTCGGGTGTCATCGACGCGACGGGCGTTCGCTACTGCCCGTCCATCGAGGACAAGGTGAAGCGCTTCGCCGATCGCGAGCGCCATCAAGTCATCCTGGAGCCGGACGGGCTCGACACCGAGGCGGAGACCATGCGGCCGGGCTACGCGATCGAGTACGACTTCGTCCACCCGACGCAGCTGGCGCCGACGCTCGAATGTCGCGGCGTGCCGGGCCTCTACCTCGCCGGACAGATCAACGGCACCACCGGCTACGAGGAGGCGGCGGCGCTCGGGCTGTGGGCGGGCGTGAACGCCGCCAGCGCCGCGCTCGGGCGCGAGCCGTTTCTGCCCGATCGCTCCGAGTGCTACATGGCGGTCCTGGTCGACGACCTGGTGACCCGGGGCACGCTCGAGCCGTATCGGATGTTCACCTCGCGGGCCGAGTACCGTCTGCTGCTTCGCGAGGACAACGCCGACCTGCGTCTCTCGCCTCACGGCCACCGACTGGGCCTGGTGTCGCACGAGCGTCACGCGGCGGTCGAGCGGCGGCGCGCGCAATCGGCGGCCGAGATCCGGCGCCTGGAGAGCACGCGCGTCGGCGGCCTGCGGCTGCTCCAGCTGCTCAGGCGGCCCGGCATGACCTACGCCGACGTGCAACGGCTGGATCCGGGCGCGGTCGCCGAGCCGGAGGTCGCGCGCCAGGTCGAAGTCGCGGCGAAGTACGAGGGCTACATCCGGCGAATGCTCGACGACGTGGCGCGGTTCAAGCAGTTCGAGGCGCAGCTGATTCCCGAGGGGCTCGACTACCGCGCGCTGCCCGGTCTCTCGACCGAGATCCGCGAGCGGCTCGGCGAGAGACGGCCGCGCTCCCTGGGTCAGGCCTCACGCATCCCGGGCGTGACGCCGGCGGCTCTTTCGATCCTCACCGTCTGGTGTCATCGCGTCGAGGCCGTCGGAGCACGGGCCGCCGGCCCAGGGCCGCCGGCGGACCCGCCGGCACACACTGCCGCGGGGGTGGGCGGATGACGGCGCCGTCCGTGACGCCCGAGGCGTTCCTGAAGCAGCTCTCCGGCTGGGCCCGGGGGACGATGATCGAGAGCCACGGGACGCGCTTTGTGTCGGTCGGATCGGGCCGCGCGGTGGCGGAGCTCGATTTCAGGCCCTCGCTCGCGCAGCTCACCGGCCGCTTCCACGCCGGCGCCATCATCGCGCTCGCCGACGAGACCGCGACGTGCGCGGCCATGTGGGAGATCAACCCATCCGGCACGTTCCGCCCGGAGCTGTTTCCCCTGACCCTCCAACTATCGGTCAACCTTATCCGAAACACGGATCGGGGGACCTTGACAGCCGAGGCCCAGATCGTCCATCGTGGTCGTACCACCCTCGTCGTCGAGGTCCTGGTCTTCGACGATCAGCGGCGGCTTATCGCCAAGCTCGCGGCAACTCAACTGGCTCCGGCGGCCTCGCCGGCTGATGCTCGCTCTCGCGAAGAGTGAGAGGACCATGCGGCTCGCCTCAAAGATGTTTCTGACGTCCGCACTGGTCGTCGTAGTTCTCGCGGTCGTAGGCGTCCTGAGCCTGCGCGCTGTCGGGCGCCTGGCGTCGGTGAATCGCGAGATCACCACGCGAACGGTCCCGGCTCTCCGCCTGGCGACGTCGACCCGCGACGCGGTGCCGATGCTGGTTCGGCTGGAGGCCCGGTTCCTGGTGCTCCACGATCCGCGCTTCATGGCGGCCTGGAGCGAGCGGGGTGAGCGGCTGCGAATCAACCTGGGCCG
>QHSM01000544.1 GCA_003221595.1 Candidatus Rokuibacteriota bacterium
TCACGCTCATCTCCTCGGCGATCGCGTAGAGCGCGTTGCGCACGACCTCGAGCGTCGCCGGGTGCAGGCTCACGGGCCGCTTGTCGTCAGCCATCGGCGTCGATCTTGTCCAGGATGCGAAGCGCGAGTTTGGGGGTGAGCGGCAGCGGATGGAGCGCGTCGACGTGACGGATGAAGGCTTCCGCCCAGGCGGGCAGCAGATGGATCTTGCCCGGATCGCCGGCGAGGCTCCAGGTATCGGCGTCCACTCGGGCGGGCTCGCCCATCTCGGCCGACAGGTGCACGGCCAGGGGACATCGCTCTCGATCTCTGGGGAAGGCAAGGACTTTGCGGAGCGGTTGGCAGTAGAGCCAGGCCCGGAACTCGTGAGGGTCGAGGCGATAGCTCATGATGGGCCCCTCCCTTCGTCGACTTCGATGACCAGGTTGCCCAGCCGATCGGCGCGGCAGCGCTGGCCCCGGTAGACGAGCGTCGTCGACCACTCGTCCTCGACGAGGGCCGGGCCGTCGACGACCTGGCCGGCCGGCAGCGCGCCGCGCTCGTAGCGAGGCATCGCCACCTCGCCGGCATCGCGGAAGTACGCGCGGAGCTCGCCGACCGGGCGCGCCTGGCCGGTGGCGGCGGCCGGCGGCAGCACCACGTCGTCGCTGACGAGCTGAGCCGTCACGCGCAGGTTGACGCACTCGACGCTCTCGCCGGTGGCGTAGCCATACAGCTGGCGGTGGCGACGCTCGAACGTGGCCCGTAGCGCCTCCGCCGCGCCGTCGGCGCCGTCCACCTCGAGCTCGTAGTTCTGGCCGGCGTAGCGGAGGTCGGCGCTCCGCTTCAGGAGCACGCGCTCGGCCGGATGTCCCTCGTCGAGGAGCGGCGCGAGGCACTGGGACTCGAGCGCGCGGAAGCGATCGGCGACGATCTTTCGATCCCACGACTCCAGACGCATGCGGTGCGTCTGCACCGCGTCGTACCGCAGCGGGGAGACCAGGCAGCCGAGCGCCGAGAACGCGCCGGAGTGGGCCGGCACGACGATGCGCGCGATCCCGGCCTGGCGCGCGAGCGCGCCCGCGTGCACCGGCCCGGCCCCGCCGTAGGCGATCAGTGTGAACTCGCGCAGATCGTAGCCGCGCTGCACCGAGACCAGCCGGAGGGCCCGCAGCATGTTCGCGTTGGCCACCTCGACGACCGCGTGCGCGGCGTCGAGGAGCGAGAGGCCGAAGCGGCGCCGCAAGGGCTCGAGCGCGCGCTCGGCAAGCCCGCGGTCGAGCCGGATGGAGCCGCCGTAGATTCGCTCGGGGTCGAGGTAGCCGAGGATCAGGTTGGCGTCGCTCACGGCGGGCTCGGTCCCGCCCAGGCCGTAGCACGCGGGCCCCGGCATGGCGCCGGAGCTCCTCGGGCCGACCTTGAGGCCGCCCGCCGCGTCGACCCAGGCGATCGACCCACCGCCGGCGCCGATCGACTCGACGGCAACCGCGGCAAGACGAACGGGATAGTCGCCGAGCTTTCGCTGACGCGCCGTTTCCGGCACGCCGTCGGTGATCAGGCACACGTCGGTGGTCGTGCCGCCCATGTCGAAGGCGAGGGCACGGGTCAGATCGATTGTGCGGGCCAAGTACGCGGCAGCGGCCACGCCCGCCGCCGGGCCGGACATGGCCATGGTGAGCGGCCGTGCGCGCGCGGCGTCCACCGACATCATGCCGCCGGCGGAGTGGAGCAGGTGCAGCGGAACCGCGCCGGTGGTCGCGTCGAGCCGAGCCACCAGATCGTCGACGTAACGCGCCGCCAGCGGCATGACCGCCGCGTTGAGGACCGTCGTGCACGTGCGCTCGTACTCGCGAAACTCGGCGTTGATCACGCTCGAAACGGACACGTAGGGGAAGTGCGGGGCGAGCGCCAGCCGCAGCGCCTGCTCGTGGGCCGGATTCGCGTAGGCGTGCAGGAGGCAGACCGCCACGCTCTCCACGCCCTCGCGCCGGAAGCGCTCGACGATCCGCGGCATCTCGGCGAGATCGAGCGGGGCCAGCACCGAGCCGTCGGGACCGACACGCTCGCCGACCTCGGCGCGCAGTCGCCGCGGCACGAGGGGCTCGGGCTTGGCGGGCAGGTCGATCCGGTAGAGGTGCGGCCGGTTCATGCGGCCGATCTCGAGCACGTCGCGAAAGCCCCGCGTGGTGATCAGACCGACCGCGCCGACGCGGCGCTCGACGATCGCGTTGGTGACCAGCGTGGTCCCGTGGGCGAGCGAGGCGCAGTGGCCGACCGCGCGGGCGACGGCGGCCAGGCCGTTCAGCACGCCGCCGGCTGGATTGGCCGGCGTCGTCGGCACCTTGAGCGAGCTCATCCGCCCCGTCGCGTCCCACGCGACGAGGTCGGTGAAGGTTCCTCCGACGTCGACACCCACGCGGACGCCGGGGGCCGTCATGCGATCTTGAAGCGGGCCCGGATCTCGTCGGGCCGCTCGGAGTAGGGCGGAATCGGCTCCGCCCGATCGAAGGCGACGTCGAGGACGAGCAGCGCCGGCTCGCGTACGGCGCGGGCCCTCGGGAAGGCCGCGCGCAGCCCCGCGACATCGCCCACCCGCTCGACGTGCGCGATGCCGAGCCCTCTCGCCATGACGGGCCAGTCGACCGGCGCCGAGGGAAGCGACTGACCGCCCGAGGACTCGTAGTGGCCGTTCACCCAGAGGATCACCGTGAGATTCGAGGGGCGACACGCGGCGACGGTCGCGAGGACGTTCGGGCACATCAGGAGCGAGCCGTCGCCCTCCAGCGCGACG
>QHSM01000545.1 GCA_003221595.1 Candidatus Rokuibacteriota bacterium
CTTCAAGCCAAGCTGGACGCGCTCGCCTAGCACCCCCCGCGGGCGGGGATCGCATCAGCACCTCAGGCACAGGCATCCCTTCTCTCTCCCGAGTCGTGACGGTTTTCCTGCGCTCACAACGTAGGACGACGCGAGACGCGTTCTTGAAGTGCGCCCGCTGCGGCTCCGGATGAGCGCCCCGCCTGCGACCGAGCGGCGCCTAATCGAGATCATCCGGCGGGCGGTCCGGAAGGCGCCTGGAGTCCGGATGGGCATCGGCGACGATTGCGCGGTCCTCGAGCCCGACGCCGGCCGGGTGCTCCTGGCGACGACCGACCTGCTCATCGAGGACGTGCACTTCCGCCGGCGCTGGGCCACGCCGGCGGACATCGGCTGGAAGTCGCTCGCAGTGAACGTGTCGGACGTCGCGGCGATGGGCGGCAGGCCTCGATGGGCGTTGATCGCGCTTGCCTGTCCGGAGGGGGTCGGTATCGACGAGGGTGAGGCCTTCTACGCGGGCGTCCAGACCCTCGCTCGGGAGCACGACGTGGCTGTGGTCGGCGGGGACACCGCCGCATCGCCGGGAGGCTGGATCGTCAACATCACGCTGCTCGGCGACGCGGCGGGAAAGCCGATCATGAGGTCCACGGCGAACGTGGGAGACGTCATCGCCGTCACGGGCTCGGTGGGCCGCTCGGCGGCCGGACTTGCGCTCCTGGAGGCTGTTCCCGCTCCCCCTGACGTGGCCGATGCGACCCGGGCGGACGTGACCGCCGCGCACCTGCGGCCCCGGCCACGAACCAGGGAGGGACAGTGGCTCGCGGCCGCCGGAGGGGTCACGTCGATGATCGATCTCTCCGACGGCCTGGCGACCGACCTCGGACACCTGTGCGAAGAGAGCGCCGTCGGCGCGCGCGTGGAGCTCGCACGGCTCCCGGTGAGCCCCACGGTGCACGCGATCGCGAAGGCGCTCGATCGGGACGCGCTCGCCTGGGCCACCGGCGGCGGCGAGGACTACGAGCTCCTGCTCACCTGCGCGCCCGGGGCCTTCGAGCGGCTGGCTTCGGGGCTCGCGGCCGAGACGGGCACGCGGCTCAGCGCCGTGGGCGAGATGACGGCCGCCGGCGACGGGATCCGCTACCTGGACGCCGGCGGGCGCGCGGTCGCCGTCCGCGCCGGGTTCGAGCACTTCGTGACGGGGCGCGCCCGTGCCTGAGCATCTCGGCCTCCGGTTCTTCGCGCTGGGCGTGCTCATCGCCTGTTCCGCGATCCTCACCGGCGCCGAGGCCGCGTACTTCTCCCTCGGCCGGGCGCGCCTCAGACACGTCGCCGACAAGGACGACGCCGAAGGCGCGCCGAAGCCGCTCATCGAGCGCCCGCACGAGCTGCTCGTCACGCTGCTGATCGGCATCACCGTGATCAACATCGGCGCCGCCGCGATCGCGGCGACGATCGCCGACAGTCTCTTCGGTCCGAGCTGGGGCGTGTTCGTCGAGATGATCGTGCTGATCTTCGTGCTCACGACCTTCGGCGAAGTCCTGCCCATGACGCTGGCGGTCAAGTACCCGGACCGGTTTCTGGCCTTCGCCGGCCGGCCGGTGGCGTGGCTCGGCGTGGTCCTGGCGCCCGTGCGGGCCGCCCTCGCGGGACTGACGGCGCTGACCGTGGGGCTCCTCGGGCGAGGACGGGCGGAGCAGGCGACGCTCAGCGAGGAGGAGCTGCGGACGCTGGTCGATGTCGGCGCCAGCGAGGGCGTCGTCGCGCGCGCAGAGCGCGAGATGATCCACAAGGTGTTCGAGCTCGAGGACACCTTCGTCCGATCGGTCATGGTGCCGCGTCCGGACATGATTTGCCTCGACGTCGGTACGCCGATGGGGCAGATCCTGCCGGCGCTCCGCGAGCACCTGCATTCGCGGGTGCCCGTCTACGAGGGCTCGCTCGACGTCATCGTGGGCATCCTCTACACCAAGGACCTGCTGCCCCACATGGACGGGCTGCCGGCCGGCTTCGACCTCCGCGCCCACCTGCACCCGCCGTACTTCGTGCCGGAATCCAAGCGCGCGGACACGCTGCTCCAGGAGTTCCAGGCCAAGCGGCTCCACATGGCGATCGTCGTCGACGAGTACGGCGGCACCGCGGGGCTCGTGACCCTCGAGGACCTGCTGGAGGAGCTCGTGGGGGAGATCTCCGACGAGTACGAGAAGCCCGAGCGGCTGATCCAGCGGGTGGACGCGAAGACGTTCCGCGTCGCCGGCAAGCTGGCGATCGAGGATCTGAACACAGTCACCGGGCTCAGGATCTCCAACGAGGGCTACGACACGGTCGGCGGGTGGGTGCTCGACCTCTTCGGGCGCGTGCCGCGGCGGTCCGAGCGCACCGAGACGCCGGAGGCCTGGCTGACGGTCGAGAAGGTGGAGCGCACGCGAATTCTCGAGGTGCTCGTCTCGCTCAAGAAGCCCGCGCCGAAGGAGGCCGCCGCGTGAGTCTCCTCTGGCTCACCGGGCTGTGTCTCGTGCTGACGATGTTCTTCTCGGCGGCCGAGATGGCGTTCATCGCCGCCAACCGGCTGCGCCTGCGGCATCTGGCCGAGGAGGGCAGCACGACCGCTGCGCGCTATCTCGAGGCGTTTCGCCAGCCCGAGCGCGCGCTCTCGACGGCGATGATCGGGGTCACGATGGCCCACATCGTCGCCGGCTCGGCGCTGACGTGGACCCTCCTGCCCGTCCTGGGGGCCTGGGCGCCGGTGCTGGCGACGATACTATTAACCCCGGTGATGCTGGTCTTCGGCGAGATCATCCCGAAGGCGATCGCGCGCGAGTGGGCGACGAGCCTGATCCTGACGCTCTACCGGCCGCTCACCTGGGCGGCGACGCTGCTCGTGCCGTTCGTGGCGTTCGCAAACTTCGTCGTCGGCGCCATCCTGCGAACCTTCGGCGGTCGTCAGCTGGACATGCGCGCGTTCGTCTCACGCGAGGAGCTGAAGGCGCTGCTCCAGATGGAGCCCGGCGAGGCCGACGTGACGACCCACGAGGCGCAGCTGATCGACAAGATCTTCGATCTGGGCGACACGACGGTGCGCGAAATCATGGTGCCGCTGGTCGAGGTCGCCATGCTCCCCGACACGGCGGCGCCCCGCGACGCCATCGCGGCCATGCTCGAGCGCGGATTCTCGCGGATCCCGATCTACCTTCAGCGCGAGACCAACATCGTGGGCGTGGTCGGCGCCAAGGACCTCCTGAGCCGCGGCGCGTCGGCGCGGATCC
>QHSM01000546.1 GCA_003221595.1 Candidatus Rokuibacteriota bacterium
AGCGCCGCCGCCAGATGGCCGGCACGCTGTCCGGCGGCGAGCAGCAGATGCTCGCCATCGCCCGCGCGCTGATGGCCCGGCCGCGCCTCGTCCTGTTCGATGAGCCCTCGCTGGGCCTCGCCCCGACCATCGTGGAGACGACGTTCGGCATCATTGCGGACATCCGGCAGCGAGGGACCACCGTGCTCATGGTCGAGCAGAACGCCTACGCGGCCCTCCGCATGGCCGACCGCGCCTACGTGATGGAGACCGGGCGCATCGTGCTCGAGGGTGCGGCGCGCGACTTGCTCGAGGACGATCACGTGCGGCGCGCGTACCTGGGCGGGTAGACCGCCCGTCTCAGACGTCTCAGTGCGGATACATGATTGCACGGCGCCCTGCGCGTCACTATGCTGGGATCACCTATGTGTGAACTCGACGCGGCGCAGATCTATCCATTGGCAGAGGGCATTTCGTCCACCGTGCAGGAGCAAGCGCCGCCCCCTGTCAAGCCGCCGCCGCGACTTCTCGACCGAGTCCGGGCCGCTGTGCGCGCCCGTCACTATAGCCGGCGGACCGAGAAGGCCTACGTCGGGTGGATTCGCCGCTACATCCTGTTCCACGGCAAGCGCCATCCCTCGGAGATGGGCGCTCCGGAGCTGACCAGCTACCTGAGCTCGCTGGCCGTCGACGGAAACGTCGCCGCCTCGACCCAAAACCGGGCCCTGGGCGCCCTGCTGTTCCTCTACCGGGAGGTGCTCGACCAGGAAGTGCCCTGGCTCGACGCCGTGGTGCGAGCCAGGAGGCCGGTCCGCCTGCCGATCGTGCTCACCCGCGAGGAGGTTCGAAGCCTACTGCGGCAGCTCCACGGCACGCCCCGTCTCATTGCCATCCTGATGTACGGCTCCGGCCTGCGCCTGCTCGAGTGCGCGCGCCTCCGCGTGCAGGACATCGATTTCCAGCGCCGCCAGATCGTCGTCCGCGGTGGCAAGGGCGACAAGGATCGAGCCACGACGCTCCCGACCATCGTCAGCGCCGAGCTGACCCGCCACCTGGATGTCGTGAAGAAGCAGCACGAGCACGACCTTCGCCAGGGCGCGGGCTGGGTCGAGCTTCCCTGGGCGTTAGCGCGAAAGTATCCGAACGCGGGCCGCGAGTGGGCCTGGCAGTGGGTGTTTCCGGCCACGCGCTACTACATCGACCGAGTGACAGGCCAGTGGCGACGGCATCATCTGCACGAGTCGGTCGTGCAGCGGGCCGTCAAGGACGCCGTGCGGCGTACAGGGATCCCGAAGCGCGCGACCTGTCACACGCTGCGTCACTCCTTCGCGACTCACCTGCTCGAGGATGACCGGGATATCCGGACCGTCCAGGAGCTTCTCGGCCACCGCGACGTCAGCACCACCATGATCTACACGCATGTCCTGAACCGCGGGCCGGCGGCGGTCCAGAGCCCGGCCGATCGGATGGACCTGTGACGATGCGCCGCGCTCGACAGCGGGCTTCGCAGTGTCCGGTGGATATCCTCGGTCTGTGTAGCAAGACGAGCTCTGCGGCCTCCCGTAGGACGAAGCTCGCTCCATATCAGATTTTTCAGGGGCTCTGCCGATGGTCCCGCCGCCGCGTGAGCTTGCGATGCTTGCTTGGTTCGCCGCGCTACGCGGTGCAAGACACTAGGCTTCGCAGACAGCACGGTCGGGGTCGCTGGCGTAAACTCAAGGGCATCGCCACGGTCCGCATCGCCAGCGGTGAGTTGCGGCGTGCCGAAATCCACTGGTACGAGGCGCATGGGATCGGACGCGTTCGCCACAAGATCAAGAGGTTTTTAGACTGAGCCATGCCGATGCGTGAGAAGGGATTCGCCATCTGCGTCGAGAATCGCGGGGCCGAGGATCTCGAGGTTCGTAAAGTCTACCGCGTGTTGCACGACAAGGATGCGGCCGCTACGGGCTACGTGCGGGTTATCGACGAATCCGGCGACGACTACCTCTATCCTGCTGACTACTTCGTGTTCGTCGAGTTGCCACACAAGGCGAAGCGCGCGTGGACCGCGACACGGAGTACCGCCAAGCGACGGAGTTCGTCGAACAAGCCGCTTCAGCGGCCGGGGCTCGCGTTGCTCGCTCCGGCCGCTGAGCGCCGTCGTTAACGAGGCAGCGAAGAAATGGCCCGCGAGAGTAGGCTCGTCGATCCCGCTTTCGAGCAAACAGTCACGCTACGCGACGCCTATCGGATCATGGAGAAGTTTGTCGACAACTACCGCGTGCGAGGAGACACACCGCTTTCTGATTTCCTGTTCCTCTACGCCACGGTCCTCCAGAATGGACTGACAACAGATCCTGCCGCAGCAGGCGACTTTCTGGAGGCCGTGCGGGCCGTTCTAGATGCGCGTCACGACAAAAGGGCTCGCTAACAAGCGGCTGGAGCGGCCCGGGATGCCGGTTGGCGCTTGCGTCACGACGTTTGGCGCCGGCCGCTCAGCCGCCGAGCGTTAGACGGACAGCGAAATGACTCCCGATCGAGAAGAACGCTTGAGGCAGCTCGCAGCTTTTGAGAAGGACATTGTGAATGCCGTGCGCCGATACAACAAGGGGGAGATCGACAGCATTAGCCTGGCGCCGGGTGGCGAAGAGGTAGACGTGTCGGCCAACGCCGACCTGTTAGTTCGAGGTCATGGCGGGCCGGAGCGAGTGTTTACCGTGATTTCAGTGTCCGCGGTGAACCGTCTCATCAGAGGGCAGTCCGCCGCTGATGATCTCTTGGATGACTTCTACGCTGCCGGAGGACCTCTCATCATCGTCCGCCAGATGTCCGCGGATGTCATTGCTCGTGGCGTGTTGAAGCACCTCCGCATGGAAAGGGCGCTCGAGTGCTGACGCGAAGCCGTCTAACTTCCGGCTCCAGCGGACGCCTCGAAGGCGCCGCTGAGCCGGCGCGTTGATATGACTTCCACTGTCAAGGACCACGCCCCGCCCCGGGCCGCGCGTGCCGTCGCTTTCTGGCTTCATGGTGGATGCTCGAGCCACCGGAAGAGACGGAGCCTGTAACTGCGACGGTCGATCATGCTGATATCCGTGGATTGGCTACCACCTTACTGGTGTCCGTCGCGGCGCCTGCTTCGCTCTAGGGCCGAGGATCGTGGCCTCATAACGCGCTCGAAGATTGCGCCGATACCGGGGCCGCGTCTGCGCCGATGACTCGAGATCGTGATCAAGATGTCGGTGCTCCGTGCCGCTCGAGACTGTGCCCGTCAGGGCGTCAGCGGCACTGTGCGGGCGATCGCCCAGGCGAACGCCGCCATCTCTCGGGCAATGGCCACCACGACCTGGTTCGCGTGCTTGCCCCGCGCGGTCAACTGGCGGTAGCGCTTGCACAGGCGTAGCTGCGCCTTCCAGCTGATGGCCTGGATCTCTGCGGGCAGCTTCTCCAGCCGGAGTTGCAGATGTCGGCTGACCTTGGCCGGGTACCGATAGGCCCAGGCGCCTTCGACGAGCGCGCGCCGGGCGTGGGTGTTGCCGGCCTTGGTGATGCCCCCTTGCCGCCGGCGTTCCCCCGACGAGTATTCCGAGGGCGTGAGGCCCAGGTAGCTCATCAGCTGGCGCGGGGTGTCGAACCGCGTGAGGTCCCCGAGCTCGGCGATCAAGATCACGGCGCCCGTGAGCTCGACCCCGCGCAGCGCCTGGATCGCCTCGACCACCGGGAACCGCCGCCACGTCTTCACGTGCTCGTGCAGCTCGGTCTCCAGGCGTTGCACCCGCTCCTGCTGCTCCGTGACGGCGCGCACGTACTCCTGGAAGACGATCTGCTGCGCGGGAGTCGGACACACCACCTCGGACAGCCAGCGGAGATGAGCGGCGGTCCAGGTCGCCCGGCCTTCGTAGCGAATGTCCTGCCGCAGCAAGAACGCCTTCAGCCGGTACTTGGTCGCCTTGAGATCCCGCATGGCATCTTCGCGACCTCGGCTCAAGTCGCGGATCGCCTCGTCCTCAAGCGTGGGCACGTAGATCGAGGTCAGATCCCCACTGCGCATCAAGCGGGCCAGCAGGACCGCGTCGCGGCGATCCGTCTTCACCCGGTCGCCCGGTTTCCGCGGGATCAGCGAGGGCGCCACGACGTGGCAGCGCAAGTCCTTGCGCCTGAGGTACCGATACAGCCAGTAGCCGCACGGCCCCGCTTCGTACACAAACACCAACGGCGCGCCCTTCGCCTGCAGCTTCCGGATCAGCTTGTCGATGTCGCACTGCCGCGTGCCGATCGCGCCCAGCGACACCACCTCGGTCCCGCGCTCCTCTGGCGCGTAGGCGACGGCGATGGATTCCTTGTGGACATCGAGACCGACGTACAGGGTCTTGCTAGACTCTTCCATGGCTGACCTCCACGCTCGGTATGTGCCTCGAGCACCTGGCGGCTCTGGCCCGCAAAGGCTAACCCGCGTAGAGCGCTGGGGGTCAGCCTCACCTCGCGGAAGTCATA
>QHSM01000547.1 GCA_003221595.1 Candidatus Rokuibacteriota bacterium
CGCCGCCCCACACCGACGACACGATCAGATCGGGCTTCGCCGCGATGGCCTTCGTGATATGCGAGCTGAAGTCGGTCGTGCCAAGCTTCGGCCAGCCCTCGGAGACCACCTCCGCCTGCGGCATCAGCTTCTTCATCACGATCTTCAGGTGGTCGAACGCGTTGCGGCCGTAGGAATAGTCCGGATGGATGTGCGCGATGCGCCTGGACTTGGGCCAGGTCTGGGCGATACCCAGCGCGCAGGTCACGCCGTCGGCCGACTGCATGTTGGTGATGCGGAAGATGTAGTGCGGGTTCGGCACGGCCTTGTCGAACAGGAAGTCCGTGCAGCCGTCCACGAAGATCGTGAGAAGCTTCAACTCCTCGGCGACAGGACCGAGCGCGGGCGTATTGCCGCTGGAGGTGATGCCGCAGAAGAAGTCGATGTTCTCGGAGAGCTTCAGGCGACGAAGCTCCTTGACGTTGGCATCGGTGCCGGCATTCTCGTCAGCCTTGAGGAGCTCGATCTTGCGCTTCCCGAGCAGCCCACCCGCGGCGTTGATCTCATCCGCTGCCAGCTGCTGGCCCTTGAACATCGGCTCGCCGAGCACGGCGCCGGGCCCGGTGAAGAACGTCATGTGGCCGATCCGGTACGGCTTGTCGGGGATGTTCCCCTTCGGTTTGTCCTGCGCGTGCGCGACGCCGACGATCGGGACGGTCCCGGCCGCCGCGAACGCGGCGCCCACGCTGACACCAAGAGTGCCTAGAAAGTTGCGTCGATTCACTTCCCCTGCCATGGGTGATCCCTCCGTTGGGTGGTCGGCCCGCGAGCCACGATGCGCCACAGGGGTGAGCCTGCGGCATCCTTCCGACGAAAGTCAAGGAACGCCGGGCGGGCGCCCCCACCTCCGGGCCTATAATCGGTGGTCGACCACTTCTGTTCCCGACGCGACACGATTGGTGATGGGGCCAGCTCGAGCGGTGACGACGGCGCTTCGCGGCATCGCTGCCGCCGTACGGCGGCGCCCCGCCACGGTGCTGGCGGTCGTACTCGGGGTCTTCGCCCTTCACGTCCTCCTGCCGCCGCTGCTCCTGGCGGTCACCCGCAAGCCCTGGACCTACTTCGCCTTCAATCCCTGGCTCAAGCGGCTGCCGGAGTACCTCACTTCGGCCACGCCGCTCGGTGAAAAGCTCGACTTCCTCTCGCGCGTCGCGCTCTTCTGGTTCTCGGCGGACGGTCCATACGGGTTCCCCGAGTGGGGCTTCTCCGTGGACGCCATGGACGTGGCGCGCTTTCTGGCGATGTCGCTCCTGCTCGGCGCCTACGTCGCGCTGGTGCTCGATCGACGCGCTCGGGGACGGCTGGGCGGCTGGCGGTCGGGTACGAGCGGCGCCGGCGGCCTCGTGGGCGGGTTCGCGGGCGTGCTGGGCCTCTCGACCGGGCCGTGCAGCGTGGTGGGCTGCGGGGCGCCGGTGCTCCCCGTCGTCGGCCTCGTCTTCGCGGGGCTCTCGAGCGGCACCCTCGCCCTGCTCTCCGGTCTGTCGCGCGTCCTGAGCCTCGTCGTGCTGGTCGCGCTCACGATCACCGTGGCCCGGCTCGGCTGGCAGGCCGGCCGGGCCCTCGGTGACGGGCCCGCCCGCCCCGCGACGAGATCCGGGAGCGATCCGGGTTAGCGGTCGCTCGAGAGGTGGGCGACGAGCCAGCACGCCGTTCGAAGCAGCTGTCCGTCGCGATGACGGGCGCCGACGAGCTGGACACCCAGGGGCAAGCCGTTGGCGCCCTGCATCAGGGGAACGCTGAGCGCCGGCACGCCGCAGAGCGTCCACAGGGCGCAGAAGGCGGGGTCGCCGGTCGACTCGAGCCCTTTCGGGGCGGTGCCGAAGGCGGCCGGCGTCAGGATCGCGTCGTAGCGCTGCTCGAACATCTCGGTGAGGCTCAGGTTGAGCTCGGGAATGCGGCCGAGGGCCCGCAGATAGTCCATCGCGCGAACCTCGCGGCCGTGCTCGATGCGCGCGCGGAGCGCGGGCGAGAGCTTGTCGCGTCCCTTGTCCCACTCCCGCCCGAGGTTGATCGCGATCTCGGCGCCGCCGATGGCCCGCTGCCACGCGAGCACCTCGTCGGTGGGCGTGACGAGCTCGACCTCCTCGACGCGATCGCCGAGGTCGGCCACCAGCTCGGCGAAGGCCTCGCGGGCGTCGGCGTCGACGCGGTCCCAGAGCGACGACTTCACGAACGCGAACATGGGCGCGAGCGGAGGCTCCCCCGCGGCCACGGCGCGATAGGGCGTGCGGGCGCGTGGGCGCGAGTCGGGATCGCGCTCGTCGTGAGCCGCGAGCTCTTCGAGCAGGAGCGCGATGTCCTCGATCGTGCGCGCGAACAGGCCGACGTGATCGAGCGTGCGCGAAAGCCGGAACATGCCGTGGCGCGGGATCAGCCCGTGCGTCGGCTTGAGCCCGTACACGCCGCAGTACGAGGCGGGCCGGATCGTCGAGCCGGTGGTCTGGCTGCCGAGCGCCAGCGGGACCATGCTCGCCGCGACCGCCGCGGCCGACCCGCTCGACGAGCCTCCCGGCGTGTGCGCGGGGTCGTGCGGGTTCCGCGTCTTGCCGGGCGTGCGGGTGGCGAACTCGGTCGTCACCGTCTTGCCCATGATGACCGCGCCCGCCGCGCGGAGCAGCGACACCACCGAGGCGTCGCGCGACGGCGTGCGGCCGGCGTGCAGCACCGAGCCGTTCTCGGTCGGCATGTCGGCGGTGTCGATGATGTCCTTGATGCCGACCGGCACGCCGTGCAGGGCCCCGACGGGCTGCCCGGACATCCGGAGCTCGTCGGCAGCCCGCGCCTGATCCAGCGCATGCTCAGCATCGAGAAACGCCCACGCCTGCACCGCCCCGTCGACTTCACGCACGCGCGCCAGGCACGCCTGCACCAGCTCGAGGGACGTGAAGACGCCCTCGCGAATCCCCCGCGCCGCCTCGACCGCCGACACCCGATGCAAGGCCCTCAGATCCATCGCGCCACAGAGAGTATCACCGCGCGCGGGGCCGAGAACCCTTCTGCGCTGATGAGCACGGCGACGCGCTGCTTTATTTCGACACTGTTGATCGCGCGTGCCGATGACCGCGACGTCGCCCTTGCGGTCGAGCGGGAGATCAAACCGGCGGCGGGGCGGCCGGCGAGAGACGTAAGGGGATTTCCCATTGGATCATCCGGCACCCACCGGATGGTCCCCTGGCCGGGCGACCCGACGATGGCACCGGGGACACGCATGAGCCAGCCATCGCGCCCTCGAGCTTCTGGCGGCCGTTCTTTCTCGGCGCCCACCTCGCACGGTCACCGGGCCGCC
>QHSM01000548.1 GCA_003221595.1 Candidatus Rokuibacteriota bacterium
ACGCCGTTCGCGTGGGCCGAGCAGGTCTCGACCGTCGAGCTCAAACGCCGGCTGAGCCTGCTGCGCGAGGCCGTGCGCGGCACGCCGCTCACGCTCAAGTACCGCGACGCCGAGACCTCGCTGCTCGAGGGAGTGTTCACGCGCGGCGACCGTCGGCTGGGAGCCGTGGTCGAAGAGGCGTTCCGCCGTGGCTGCCGCTTCGACGCCTGGACCGAGCACCTCAAGTGGGACACGTGGATGGAAGTGTTCTCCGATCACGGGATCGATCCCGAGCGCTACCTGGCCGAGCGCTCGACCGAAGCGGAGCAGCCGTGGGACGTGGTCCAGTCGCCGGTGACGCGAAAGTTCCTGGTGCGCGAGAAGCTGCGCGCCGACCGTGCGGCGATCACCGACGACTGCCGCCTGGAGGACGTCTGCTTCTCGTGCGGCGTGGTCGAGTGTCCGCAGCGCCCGTGGGTGAAGCGCCCGCACCCCGCCCTGGACGCGACGGCCGCCCAGGCCCAGGTCCGAACGGGGAACCGCTTCGGCCGCCGCAAGAACGGCGTCGCGCGCGCGCCCCGCGTGTCGTCGCACGCCAACGGCGGGCGGCATGCCCCCCTCGGCGTCGCCACCAGCACCCGATTCCGGATTCAATTCGAAAAGGGGCCGTCGATGCGCTTCACGTCGCACCTCGACCTCATGCGTGCCTGGGAGCGAGCGCTGCGGCGCTCCGAGCTCCCGTTGGCGTTTACCCAGGGACATCACCCGCACCTCAAGATGTCGTTCGGGCCGCCGTTGCCCCTGGGATACCGTTCACGGGCCGAGGTGTTCGACCTCGAGCTGTCGCGGCCGCCCGCCGTCGACCTCTTGGAGAGGCTCAACGACGTGCTGCCCGAAGGGCTCCGGGTGAACGGCTTCCGGCCCATCCTGTTCAAGATTCCTTCGCTCATGAGCCAGCTCGACGGGGCGACCTATCGAGTGCGCTTCCCCGCGACCTTTCTCGAGCAGCTCGGCTCACCGCCGGATCGCCTGCTCGAGTCGCTGTCGCGAGGAGCCGCCGAGCTGCTCGACCGCCCGCACGTGATCGTGAGGCGGAAGAACGAAGATCAGACCCGCGAATTCGACGCCCGTCCTTCGATCGTGGCGCTCGAGGCCAGCGCCGAGGAGCCTCCAGCCGTGTTGGAGGCGCACCTTCGTTTCACGCCGCGTGCCGCGGCGCGTCCGGAGGAGCTGCTCGGCTTCCTGCTTCCGGCTTGTGATGTCCGTGCCGCGGACATCGAGCGCATCGCGCTGTGGGCCGAAGTGGGAGAGCGGCGCTTCGGCCCGTTCGAGCTCCTCTCGGGGCTTAGGTGAGGGACGGCATCGCGCGGGTGCCGAAAGGAACCGCGTGAAGCAGAAAATCGTCATCAACGCCGACTCGTACGAAACCCGCATCGCCATCCTCGAAGACGACGAGCTCGCCGAGCTGTTGGTCGAGCGCGCCGATCAGCGCCGCCACGTCGGCGACATCTACAAGGGGCGCGTGAACGCCGTGCTGCCGGGCATGCAGGCGGCCTTCGTGGACTTGGGGCTGCCCAAGACCGGATTCCTCCACGCCTCCGACCTGGCCGAGTCGCTCTCGGACCTCGAGGACATCTCCGAGCTGGAGGAGAACGGCGATCGTTCGCGCCGCCGGCGCGCCGCCGCGCCCAAGATCGAAGAGCACCTGAAGAAGGGCCAGGAGATCCTGGTCCAGATCACCAAGGAATCGATCGGCACCAAGGGCCCGCGGGTGACCCAGCAAGTGAGCCTGCCCGGCCGCTTCTGCGTTCTCATGCCGGGCGTGGAGCACGTCGGCGTCTCACGCCGCATCGAGGAACGCGCCGAGCGCCAGCGGATCAAGGCGATCATCGGCGATCTGAAGCCCAAGGGAGTGGGCTTGATCGCGCGCACGGCCGGAGAAGGCAAGGGCGACCCCGACTTCGCCGCCGACGTGAAGCACCTCAACAAGCTGTGGCAGAGGATCGACCGCAAGGCGAGCGCGGTGCGGGCCCCGGCCCTGGTTCATCGCGAGCTCGAGATGACGGCCGGCCTGATCCGCGACCTGTTCACCGACGACGTCGACGAGGTGTTGATCGACGACAAGGATTCGTTCGCCGAGATCCAGGCCTACCTCAAGGCGGTCTCCCCGGAGCTGCGCGATCGGGTGAAGCTGTTCAAGGACCGCGAGCCGATCTTCGACGCCTTCGCCATCGAGCCGCAGATCGAGAAGACCTTCGAGCGCAAGGTGTGGCTCAAGAAGGGCGGCTACATCTGCATCGATCACGCCGAAGCGCTGGTGGCGATCGACGTGAACACCGGCCGCTTCACCGGCAAGAAGAACCAGGAAGAGACGATCTTCCGCACCAACATGGAAGCGGCGCGCGAGGTGCCGCGCCAGCTCCGGCTGCGCGACATCGGCGGCATCATCGTCGTGGACTTCATCGACATGGAGGTCGAGGCCAACAAGCGCGCGGTGCTCGAGGAGCTGCGCAAGGAGCTGCGCAAGGACCGGGCACGCACCAAGGCGTTCGCGGTGTCCGACCTGGGGCTGATCGAGATGACCCGCCAGCGCGAGCGCTCGAGCCTGCTGCACTACTACACCGAGGATTGCCCGCACTGCGGCGGGCTCGGCAAGGTGCCGTCGCCCGAGACCATGCTGGTCAAGCTCGAGCGGCTGATGCGGCGCGTGCGCGCCATGGGCACCGAGAAACGGATCACCGTCAAGGTGGCGCCCGAGATCGCGCTGTACTTCGTGGAGCAGGAGGGACGCCGCTTCGCGGAGCTGGAGAAGCGGTTCCGGCTGCAGGTGGACCTGAAGGACGATCCCCAGCTCAAGCGCGGCGAGATGCGGGTGTTCACCGAGAAGAAGCTGGACATCTCGAAGCAGGTCGTGGGCGCCGTCCCCGGCACGTAGCGAGGCTCCTCCCGCCCGCGGTTTCCCGGCGGACTCCGCCGGTGGACCGTGGACGGGCAACGGACCGAGGTCGGGCTCCGGTCGCGTGCCCCGTCACTTCATCACGACCCGGAAGCTGAGCGGCCGCTGCAGCCGCTCGAAGCCGACGCGCGTGGGCGTGTCCATCTGCGCGATCACGCGATCGAGATGGCGCGTCGCGTTGAGCTCGTCGATCATGACGCTCCCTTCGGGCGGGCCCGACACGAGCAGCACCATCCGCACGCGACCGCCGAAGTAGTTCCACAGCTCCAAGGCGGCGCGCGACGGCGGATAGCCCGGCAGGATCACGATCACGTCGGCCTCCTCCGGCACCTGGCTCAGCGCGGAGACGGCGTTGAGTTCGGTCGGCCACTCCGCGAGCGAGATCACGACGTGGACGA
>QHSM01000549.1 GCA_003221595.1 Candidatus Rokuibacteriota bacterium
TTGCCCACGGGGGTGGAGATGGTGATGCCGGGGGACAACGTGACGATGGCGATCGAGCTGATCGTGCCGATCGCGATGGAGAAGGAGCTGCGGTTCGCGATCCGGGAGGGTGGGCGGACGGTGGGAGCGGGCGTGGTCACGGAGATCGTGGAGTAGCGCATGCGCGACATCATCTCGCTCGCCTGCGCGACGTGTCAGCGGCGGAACTACTCGACGACGAAGAATCGGCGGACGCACCCGGACCGGCTCGAGCTCAAGAAATATTGCCGGTGGTGCCGCAAGCACACGGCGCACCGAGAGACGAAGTAACCGCCGGGACATCGGCGGCGTGAATGGAAGAGCCAACCGCTTGAGAGTCGGCGTGCGAGAGGGCCGTCTCGGCCTTCTCCGGGGTAGGGGTGTAGCTCTAACGGCTAGAGCACCGGACTCCAAATCCGGGGGATGGGGGTTCGAATCCCTCCACCCCTGCCATCGGTTGGATGGATTGGGTACGCGATGGACTTTCTGAGACGCGCGCAGGAGTTCGTCCGGGAAGTCATCGCGGAGTTTCGCAAGGTGACGTGGCCCAGTCGGCAGGAGTTGATCAACTCCACCGTCGTGGTGATCGCGGTCACCGTGGTGGTGGCGTTGTTCCTGGGCAGCGTGGATATCGTGCTGGCCAAGATCGTCGAGGCGATTTTGCGATGAGCGGGGATGCGACGGTGTCGACGAGCAAGCAATGGTTTGTCGTTCACACCTACTCGGGGTTCGAGAACAAGGTGAAAGAGGCGATCGAGTCTCGCGCCAAGATCTTCGGGATGGCCGAGAAGATCGCGCGCGTCCTCGTCCCGACCGAGAAGGTCGTGGAGGTCCGCAACAAGCAGAAGCGCGAGACCGAGCAGAAGTTCTTCCCTGGGTACGTGCTCGTCGAGATGGAGCTGACCGACGACACGTGGCATCTGGTGCGCTCGACGCCCAAGGTGACCGGCTTCGTCGGATCGGGGTCGAAGCCCGTCGCGCTGCCGGGCGACCAGGTCGAAGACATCCTGCGGCAGATGGAGGCGGGGGCCGAGAAGCCCAAGCCCAAGTCCGTCTTCACGCGCGGCGACAAGGTGCGCGTGATCGACGGACCGTTCGTCAATTTCCAGGGAGTGGTCGACGACATGAACCCGGAGCGCGGACGGATGAAGGTGGTGGTGCCGGTGTTCGGCCGGCCCACGTCCGTCGAGCTCGAGTATTACCAGGTGGAGCGGATCTGATGCGCGCTCTTCGCGACAGGGCGGCCCGATGAAGAAGGTCCAGGCGGTGGTGAAGCTGCAGATTCCGGCGGGCAAGGCGAATCCATCGCCGCCGGTCGGCCCGGCGCTCGGCCAGCACGGCGTGAACATCATGGAGTTCTGCAAGGGGTTCAACGCCCAGACCGGCCGCGAGGACGGGCTGATCCTGCCGGTGGTGGTGACGATCTACCAGGACCGGTCGTTCACGTTCATCGTGAAGACCCCGCCGGCGGCGGTGCTCCTCAAGCGCGCGGCGGGGATCGCGAAGGCGTCGGCGGTGCCGCACAAGGACAAGATCGGCAAGGTGACGCGGCAGCAGGTGCGCGACATCGCGCAGACCAAGCTGGTGGACCTCAACACGGACTCGATCGACTCCGCGATGCGGATCATCGAAGGCACGGCCCGCAGCATGGGCATCGACGTGGTGTAGGAGAAGACATGGCGACGATCGTCCAGAAGAAGGTCGGCAAGCGCTACGACGCGGCGGCGGCAAAGATCGCCGCGAACAAGCAGTACTCGTTCGAGGAGGCGGTCGCGCTGCTGAAGAGCATGCCGCCGGCGAAATTCGATCAATCGGTCGACCTCTCGTTTCGCCTGGGCGTCGACCCCAAGCACGCTGACCAGATGGTCCGCGGGGCCGTGGTGATGCCGCACGGCATCGGCAAGACCGTGCGCGTCGCCGTCTTCGCCAAGGGCGAGAAGGAGCGCGAGGCGCGCGAGGCCGGCGCGGACGTGATCGGCGCCGAGGATCTCGTCGAGCGTGTGCAGGGCGGCTGGATGGAGTTCGACACGGCGATCGCGACACCCGACCTGATGGGCCAGGTCGGCCGGCTCGGCAAGGTGCTGGGCCCGCGCGGTCTCATGCCGAACCCGAAGCTCGGCACCGTGACGTTCGACGTCAACCGGGCCGTCCGCGAGGCGAAAGCGGGCAAGGTCGAGTTCCGCGTCGACAAGGCCGGCAACGTGCACACGCCCATCGGCAAGCACTCGTTCAGCCTCGAGCACCTCCAGGCCAACGGGATGGCGCTGATCGAGGCGATCGTCCGCGCGAAGCCGGCGGCGGCCAAGGGCACGTATCTCCGCTCGCTGACCGTCTCCACGACGATGGGGCCCGGCGTCCCGGTCGACGCCCTGGCCGTGGCCAATCTGTTCAAGAAGGCCGTCTAGGACGGGAGCGCCAGTGCCAACGCAAGAGAAGGTCACAGCGGTCGAGGATCTGAAGTCGCGGCTGGACGGCGTGAGGACCGTGGTGCTCACCGAGTACCGCGGACTCACCGTGCAGCAGCTCAGCGATCTGCGCAAGCAGCTGCGCGCGGTGTCGGCGGAGTACAAGGTCGTCAAGAATCGTCTGGCGCGCCTGGCGATCGCGTCCTCGCCCTTCGGCGGGCTGAGCACGCTTTTGAAGGGACCGACCGGCGTCATCATCTCGAAGGAAGATCCGGTCGCGGTCGCGAAGGCGCTGCACACCTTCGCGCGCGCGCACCAGGCGCTGGCGATCAAGGCCGGATTCGTCGAGGGCCAGGTGTTGCCGCCCACCGAGCTCAGGGCGCTGGCCGACCTGCCCTCGCGGGAGGCGCTGCGTGCCCAGATCGTCGGCGCGATCCAGGGCGGGCTCTCCATGCTGGTCGGCCTCCTCACGGCGCCCCAGCGCGAGCTCGTCTACATCCTGAAGCAACACAGTGAATCAGCGGGCGTAGAGCCAGCGGAAGGAACGAGCAACTAGGAAAGGAACAAAGCGGGCACGGACGCGCGACTCGGGTGTTCGGGGCTCGCGCCGTGCAACCGATTAAAACGTAGCGCGGCATGGCGGCGGGGCATGAGCGGGCGATAGCGGTGT
>QHSM01000550.1 GCA_003221595.1 Candidatus Rokuibacteriota bacterium
GGCTCGGTCTCCCCCTCAGCCCGAGGCACGGCGACGCGATGCCGCCAGGGCGCCGCCGCCGCCGCCGGGAGCGAGCGCGAGCTTCGCGGCAGATCGACCACCTTGCCTCCGACGCCGAGCGCTTCCTTCTTGTCGGCGAAGCCGGTCGCGATCACCGTCATGCGGACCTCGTCGGAGAGCTGCGGGTCGATGACGGCGCCGAAGATGATGTGCGCCTCTTCGTGAGCCGCCTCCTGGACGATCCGGGCGGCCTCCTCGACCTCGTGGATCGACAGATCGGCGCCGCCGGTGAAGTTGATGAGAATGCCGCGCGCGCCCTCGATCGACGTCTCGTCGAGCAGCGGGCTCGCCACCGCCTTCTGCGCGGCGTCGAGCGCCCGGTTCTCACCCTTGCCGGTGCCGGTGCCCATCATGGCCAGCCCCATGCCCGACATGATCGTGCGGACGTCGGCGAAGTCGAGGTTGACGAGCCCGGGCACCAGGATCAGATCGGAGATGCCCTGGACGGCCTGCTGCAGCACGGAGTCGGCCACGCGAAACGCGGCGATCAGGGGCGTGCCTCGGTCCACCACGGACAGCAGCCGCTGGTTCGGAATCGTGATGAGCGTGTCCACGACCCCCCGGAGCGCCTCGAGCCCGGCCTCGGCCTGGAGCATCCGCTTGCGGCCCTCGAAGACGAAGGGCTTGGTCACCACCGCGACCGTCAGGATCCCCAGGTCCTTCGCCAGCGATGCGACCACCGGCGCGGCGCCGGTGCCGGTGCCGCCGCCGAGCCCCGCCGTGATGAACACCATGTCGGCGCCGCTCAGGAGCCGCGTGATCTGGTCGGGATCTTCCTGCGCGGCGCTCCGCCCGACCTCCGGGTTCGAGCCGGCGCCCAGTCCCCCCGTCAGCCTCGTGCCGAGCTGGAGCTTGATCGGCGCCGGCGAGGCGTGGAGGGCCTGGACGTCGGTGTTGGCCACGACGAACTCGACGCCCGTGAACTGCGCCGCCATCATTCGGCTGACCGCGTTGCCGCCGCCCCCACCCAGACCGAACACCTTGATCTTGGCCGCCTGCACCGGCGGCTCGAGCTCGAAGAGCGGGCGACGCGCACGATCCTTCTCCATCACGTCCTCCTCTGAAGGTTCACCGGAAGTGGCGCGCTTCCGGCCGCGTGGACGGACCGCATCCGACGAGAACAGCGCCGGCTGGCGTCCGTCCCGGCCCGACCTAGAAGATGTCACTGAGGAATCCAGTCACGAGCCGCGTCAGGCGGCCCATGGGCGTGGCACTCGGCGCGGCTCCGGACTCGGACCGCGCCTGGCTGCCGTAGAGCGCGAGGCCGACGGCGGTCGAATAGATCGGGCTCTGGATCACGTCGGCGAGTCCGCCGACCCCGATCGGGTCACCGCGTCGCACGGGTTGATCGAAGATGCCCTCGGCCAGCTCGGGCACGCCTTGCATGATCGAGGTGCCGCCGGTCACGACGACGCCGGCCGTCGCCGCGTCCTGAAAGCCCGCCCGCGCCAGCTCGCGCGCCACCAGCGTGAAGATCTCCTCCACGCGCGGCTGGATGATCTCGGACAGGAGCTGCCGCGAGAGCTGCCGTGGCTTTCTCCCGCCCACCGCCGGCACGTCCACCGTCTCCTCGGCCGGGACCAGCGCGGTCAGCGCGCACCCGTAGCGCTTCTTGATGTCCTCGGCGTCCGCCGTCGGCGTGCGCAGCCCGATCGCGATGTCGTTGGAGATGTGATCGCCGCCGAGCGGCAGCACCACCGTGTGCCAGACGGCGCCGTTGCGGAGCAGGGCGACGTCGGTCGTCCCGCCGCCGATGTCGATCACCACCACGCCGAGCTCCTTCTCGTCGTCGTAGAGCACCGCCTCGGCCGACGCGAGCGGCTCGAGCACGACGTCCTGGACGGTGAGGCCCGCGCGATTCACGGAGCGAACGACGTTCTGGATCGAGGTGACGGCGCCGGTCACGATGTGCACCTCGACCTCGAGGCGCACGCCCGACATCCCGATGGGCTCGCGGACCCCGTCACCGTCGTCGACGACGAAGCTCTGCGGCAGGACGTGGATGATCTCGCGGTCCTGGGGCAGGTTGACGGCGCGCGCCGCCTCGACGACGCGGTCCACGTCGTCGGCGCTCACCTCGTGATGCTTGCCGGTGATCGGCACCGCGCCACGGCTGTTGACGCCGCGAATGTGGCCGCCGGCGATCCCCGCGTAGACCCCGGAGACCTCGACGCCCGCCATCTGCTCGGCCTCGCCGACCGCGGTCTTGATGGCCTCGACCGTCGAGTCGATGTTGACGACGATGCCGCGCCGGATCCCGCGTGAGGGCGCGGTGCCGACCCCGATGACGTTCAGGGCGCCCCGGGCCGCCGGCTCGGCGATGAGCGCGCAAATTTTCGTGGTGCCGACGTCCAGCCCGACCACGAGGTCCGGCGTCTTCGGGCGCCTCATCGCGTCGTCGCCTTCTGGAAGACCACCTGGTCCCGGAACCGCAAGTCGACCGCGCGCACGTCCTGGGTCGCGACCTGGGTGAGGACGCCTTCGAGGCGCGCCAGGCGCTCCTCCCAGTCCTCGCTGCCCAGGCGAACCTCGACGCCGTCGATCGTGTAGAGCACGGGGCCTTCTCGGCGGCTCATGTCGATCTCCGAGATCTCGGCGGTCAACCCGCCGCCGCTCCGGAGGAGAGCGCGGATCACCGCGATCGCCGCCCGGGCCTTCGGTCCGGGAGACGTGCGCATCGACGCGAGCTCGTCGGCGGTGAGACCGCTGATGACGGGAAGCGGCGACGAGACCGCCGAGGGCGAGGCCCCGAGCAGCCGACCCTCCTCGTCCATCCAGTGCAAGCGCCCGCCGTGGACGAGCGTGAACGGGCGGCGCTCCTCGACGCTGATCACGACCCGGTTCGGCAGCTCGCGCACGATGTCGGCCAGACGGACCTCGGGCAGCGCCTCGATCCGGTCGATCACATCAACCGTATCGAGACGGAAGATGTTCGTCCCGCGCGGAATGGCGGCCGCCGCCATGACTTGCTCCGGCGACATGCGGGATGCGCCGCGGACTTCCACTCGCGCCACCGCGAACCGCTGCGTCGTCAGGAGCCAGCGGCCGCCGGCCCCGAGAGCCAGGAGGCTCAGCCCGACCACCCCGACGAGCCCGGCGACACGGCGGAGCCGGGCTCGCCGGCCCGCGCGCCGGCGCCGCGGCCGTCCGACCCGCTGGCCGTCGACGAACGCCGAGCGCTCGCCCAGATCGGCGAGCACCGCGGCGCGGTT
>QHSM01000551.1 GCA_003221595.1 Candidatus Rokuibacteriota bacterium
GTCGACGACCGCGAGCTTCACGGAGCCGCCGTCTGCCGCCGCGCACGCCCGGCGCACGAGATCACGCACCGCGCGGCACAGGCGGTAGCCGGTCGTCGGCAACCAAACGGGATCCGAGCGTGCCGCAAGCGTGCGGAACTCGACGCTCGCCGAGCCGAACGATGCGGCGCGGCGCAGCACACGCGCGAGCGCGCAGTGCAGGCAGGCACCCCTCATGCGTCCCCATCCGCGATCACGTGGGCTGCGCCTGTGCAAACGCTATGCCCACCGATCCCACCGCCCGTTCTGCAGGAATCGACCAAGGACCCACGGGGCGCGCGTGAACGGTCGTTCCTGCGTGCACGTCAGGCGGGCCCCTTTGGTTCCTGGCTGGCTTGAGACTCGCCGCAACGAACGGACAATGCGAAGTACCGATGCGTTATCATGCCTTCGTCCCGCTCGCCGCTGCGGCGGCGAACCTGATCGTGTGCGTCCCCGTCGTGCGAAAGGGAATGCGCGAGCCGATCTTTCGCGCCTTCCTGTGGATGACGCTCACGGTCGTCGCCTGGAACCTCGACCTCTTCGCGCTCTACTACTTCAGCGACGTGGCATCGGCGGAATGGTGGAGCCGGCTCTTTCGAACGGGCGTGTGCTTCGCCCCGGCGACCGCTTTCCACGCAGCCCTTGCGCTCTCGCGCTCGTGGCGACGCCCCTGGACGTACCTGCTCTTCGCGGGATACGCGACGGGACTCGTCCTGGCCGTCACGAACGCTCGAGGAGGGCTCGTCAGCGGCCTCACCCCGCATACCTGGGGCTGGTACATCCAGCCCACGCGAGCCTACAGGCTCATGACCCTTCTCCTGATCGTCTACCTACCGCTCATCGTCGAGCGTTCCTGGCATGCCTACCGCCACCCGTCATCGCCCCGCCAGCGCGTGGAAGCCAAGTTCTGGCTCCTCGGCGCCGCGGTCCAGACACCCTTCTCCCTGACCAACCTCCTGCCGGCCTACGGCTTGAACGTCTACCCGCTCGGCACCGTCGGCAATGTGGTCTACGTCTCCGTGATCGCGTATGCCATCGTTCGCCACCGTCTGATGGACGTCGACTACGTGGTGCGGAAGTTCATCAGCTTCTCGCTCGCCGCGGCCCTCGTCCTGGCCCCCGGTGCGGCGGGGCTGTATGCGCTGAGCCAGGCCCTACAGGCCGAGGCGCCGGGAGTTTTCGTGTGCGCTGCCCTCGCGGTCGCGCTCCTGGCGGTCGTGCTCATTCCCGCTCTGCAGGACGCCCTCGAGACGCGCGTCCACCGCGCCCTCTTCCCGCAGGTCTACGACTACCGGCTGCGGCTGCGTCAGCTCGCGGCGGCGCTGGTGCACGTGCTCGAGCGCAGCGCACTGGTCGCGCGACTCGGTGAAGCGCTCACGGACATCCTCGACGTCGAGGGCTGTCACATCTTCGTGCGAGAGGAGGCGAAGAGTCCATTGGTACTCGCGCACTCCGCACCGCAATCGACCGCCGAATTGCCCGGGGACGTAGCCCACGCGCTGGAACCTCTCACCGAACCTCTGCTCACTTCCGAGCTCCAGGCCATGAGGTCACCGGCGGCCGCCTACTTTCGCGCCATGAACTGGGAGGTCGCCATCCCCCTCCGGATCGACGACCGCCTGACCGGCCTCATCGCCCTCGGCCGCAACCGGGACTTCCGCATCTTCTCCGCCGAGGATCTCCAGCTCCTCGCCACCGTCGCCGCCGGCGCCAGCGTCGCGCTCGAGAACGCGTCGCTCTCGCGGCAGCTGCGTCGCTCGGAGGTCGTGCTCGAGCGCGCCAATCGCCTCTCCTCGCTCGGCATGCTCGCGGCCGGCATCGCGCACGAGATCCGCAACCCCCTGGTCGCCGTGAAGACGTTCCTCGACCTGCTGCCGCAGCGGCTCGACGACCGGGAGTTCCTGAGCCACTTCCGCGAGCTGAGCCTGGGCGAGCTGCGCCGGGTGACGGACCTGATCGCGGACCTGCTCGCGCTCGGGAAGTCGAAGACGGCGGAGCGGCGCTCGATCGAGCTCGCGCCGACACTCGAGCCGGTCGTGCGCCTGATGGAGTCGACGGCACGCAAGCGGCACATCGAGGTCGCGGCGGCCTTCGACCCGCGCGTGCCTCCGGCGTGGGCCGACCCCGATCAGCTGAAGCAGATCATCGTGAACCTGCTCCTGAACGCGATCGAGACCAGCTCGGCGGGCGGGCACGTATGGCTCAAGGTGCGTCCCGCGCCACCCGGCAGCGTCGTTCTCGAGGTGCGGGACGACGGGCCCGGCATCCCCGCCGACCAGCTCGAGAACATCTTCCACCCCTTCTTCACCACCAAGGAGACGGGCACTGGCCTCGGCCTCGCCCTCGTCCACCAGATGGTGGTGGAGCATGGTGGCGAGATCACCGTCGAGAGCAGGGTCGGCCGCGGCAGCGCATTCCGGGTGACGCTCCCCACCGCGCCCGTCGCCCTCGCGCGGACCGGGACCTGACGCGGCTCACATCCCGAGGCGCTTCATCTTCTTGAGCAGCCCCCGGTACGTGATCCCCAGCTCCTCGGCGGCGCGCGTCTTCACCCCGCCCGCCTTCGCTATCGCCGCCTCGATCTGCTCGCGCTCGAAGCTGTCCGTCCGGTGCTGGAGGACGCTCGGGGCGGCGCCGTCCCCCGCCGCCTCCTGGAGCCGCTCGGAGAGGAGATCGTCGGTGATCGGCGCGCCCGGCGCCGCGAGCAGCACGGCCCGCTCGAGCTCGTTGGCGAGCTCGCGCACGTTGCCCGGGAACGGGTAGCGGGCGAGGAGCGCGAGTGTCTCCTCGCTCGGCTCCGCGACCGGCTTCTTCACCTGGCGCGCCAGGCGGGCGAGCAGGTGGCGCGTGAGCGCCGGGATGTCCTCGCGCCGGTCGCGCAGCGGCGGGAGCCGGATCGGGAAGACGCGCAGGCGGTAGTAGAGGTCCTCGCGGAATCGGCCGGCCTTCACCTCCTCGTCGAGGTTCCGGTTGGTGGCCACGATGACTCGGGTGTCGACCGTGCGGGCGCGGTTCTCACCCACCGGGCGGACCTCCCCCTCCTGCAGCACGCGCAGGAGCTTCGCCTGGAGCGCCGGGCTGGTCTCCGAGATCTCGTCGAGGAAGAGCGTGCCGCCGCTCGCCACCTCGAAGAGGCCC
>QHSM01000552.1 GCA_003221595.1 Candidatus Rokuibacteriota bacterium
GCGTCGTCGCCTGGACGCTGTAGAGGTTGAAGGAAGGATCGAGCATCGCCTCGACCGCGGCGACGATGAGCGGAAAGGCCGCCGGCTCGCAACCCGCCATCACAGCGTTGACGGCGAGCTTCTCGAGCGTCACCCGGCGCCAGAGCGGGGGCATCACGCCGAGCGATCGGTCGGGCTGGGCGCCGCCGAGCATCACCCGCACGCGCTCCTCGGTCGGCGGGACGATCGGCAGCCCGTCGCACCACTGGCGCTCGCAGAAGGCAGCGAGGACGGCCTCGGGCGTGTCGGTGATTGCTATTGCGGCGTCGGCGAAACCGGGGTTGTTTGTTGTAGCGGGGCTTGTTGTCGCGGGGTCCGTGAGGCCGCCTTGGATCGAGGGTGGCCTGAGAAGGGCGCGAGCCGGCTCCGACACGCCCGGTCTGGCCGTCGCGTTGTGCGTCGCGAGCAGCGACGCCAGCTGGTCGACGGCCTGACGCGCCCGGCGCGTGACACCTTCGGGGCGCTCTCCCCCGAGCGGATGCTCGAGCACGACGAGCGGGAGGTCGGCGACGCCGAGGGCGCCGAGCTCGCTCAGCGCGAGTCCCTGGAAGACGGTTGTGGTGATGACGCCGGCGGGCGTCCCCGCCTTCGCCAGCTCGATGGCGTCGTGGAGACTCCACGACGTGCACGATCCTCAGTCGGCCGAGCCCGCGAAGACGACGTCGCAGTCCTTGGCCAGGCCGGCGACGATCTCCGGCGCGGCCGGCGTCGCCGCGTTCGCCTTGCGGCGCCGGATGACGGACTTGACGCCGTGCTCGGCGGAGAGCAGCGCGCCGATCTCGTCGGCGAGCAGATCGAAGTTCGCCTTCCGGTTGTCGAGGAAGCCGACGGTGAGGCCGGCCAGCGACCCGGGCAGCGGCGGGATGCTCGTGGTGTCGCCGCCGCCGACACCGATCGGGCTCAGAACGCGAATGAGTGTCATGAGGGTCTCCGTGTGATCCCTGTGGATCGGGCGAGGAGGCGCCCGAGGTTCTCGTGCAGCTCGGCGAGGACCGAGCGCTTGATGGAGACGGACACCGACTCCACCGGCTCGGGGCTACCCACGCGATGAATCACGAGCGTGCCGTCGAACTGTTCGGCGCGCTCGTCGGTGGCCGCCAGCCCTCTCAGCGTCAGAACTTCCCAGCTTTCCGCCATGGGGGCTATCTTAGCTCAATGGTCATCGCGCTCGACGTCGGGACGTCGTCTGTTCGCGCCGGGTTCTACGACGGAGCAGGTCGGGCGATCGCGGGGCGCTCGCACCAGGTGGCGCACGCGCCCACCTTCACGCCGGACGGTGGAGTCGAGCACGACGCGACACGCCTGCTGGAGGGCGTCGTCGCGTGTCTCGACGCTATCCACCCCAATCGGCCGCCCGAGGAGACCCGAGCGGTCGGCGTGGCGACATTCTGGCATGGACTCCTGGGGTTTGACGCCCGTGGGCATCCGATCACGCCCGTCTACATGTGGGCCGACACCCGGAGCGAGGGTGAAGCCCAGCTCCTCCGGGCCGCGCTGGACGACGAGGAGCTACATGCGCGAACCGGCTGCCATCTTCACTCCTCGTACTGGCCGGCCAAGCTACGCTGGCTCGCGCGAGAGCGCCCCGCCGAGGTCCAGCGCGTCTCGCGGTGGGGCTCATTCGGCGAGTTCCTCGAGCTCTCGCTGTTCGGCGACGCGACGACGAGCGTATCGATGGCCTCCGGCACCGGCCTCATGGATCAGACCGACCTTCGCTGGGATCCCGAGGCGCTGGCGGCCGCCGAGCTCGAGGATCGCCACCTCTTTCCGATCGCCGCTCGCATCGAGGCGCGCCGCGGACTGCGCGCGCCGTGGGCAGGCCCGACACCCTCACGCCGCCCCGCGGCCTCTGGCGCTACCGCGTGGACCGCACCCGATCAGTTGTCGGCGGCGCGACATCGGAGGGCGGCAACGTCTACGCGTGGTGCCGGGAGGTGCTGCGCCTCGGCAGCGACGACGAGCTCGAAGCCGCGCTCGCGGCGCTGGCGCCGGACGCGCACGGGCTCACGGTGCTGCCCCATCTGGCTGGCGAGCGATCGCCGGGATGGCGTGGCGGGCGGCGCGGAGCAATCAGCGGTCTCCGCCTCGACACGACCGCGGTCGAGATCACGCGCGCGGCTCTCGAGGCGGTGGCGCTGCGGCTCGCGATGGTCTACGGACTCCTGGCCCCCTGCGCGTCCGCCGACCACGCGGTGGTCGCCTCCGGCGGCGCGCTGGGCCGCTCGCGGGCCTGGACCCAGATCATCGCCGACGCCCTCGGCCACACCGTCACATCGTCGGCGGAGCCGGAGGCGACGAGCCGAGGGGTCGCACTGCTCGCCCTCGAGGCACTCGGCGTTCTGCCCGACCTCGCTGCCGTCCGGCAGACGCTCGGAGAGACGTTCACGCCGGACCGTGCCCATCACGCGCGCTTCCGCGATGCGATCGAGCGGCAACGCCGCTTCGATGAGAGGGTATGATTTGACCATGGCATCGGATGCCAACCTGACGGTGTGCGCTGACCCTGCCACCCTTGCCGAAGCCGCGGCCCACCTGATCGTCGACGCGGCCACCGAGGCCGTGAGAGATCGGGGACGATTCCTCTTCTGTCTGGCCGGCGGAGAAACCCCGCGCGCCACGTACGCGCGCCTCGCGCTCCCGGCCTTCAGCGAGCGCGTGCGCTGGGATCGGACGTGGATCTTCTTCGGCGACGAGCGCGCCGTGCCGCCCGATCATCCCGAATCGAACTACCGGATGGCGCACGAAGCGCTGCTGTCGCGAGTCCCCATCCCGGCGAGCCAGATCTTCCGCATGCGCGGCGACCAGACCGACGCCGAAGGCGCGGCCGCCGCGTACGCGGCCGAGATCGCCGCGGCCATCGGGACCAAGCGCGGCGAGCTTCCGCGCTTCGACATGGTGCTGCTGGGCCTGGGCATCGACGGTCACACCGCGTCCCTGTTCCCGGGCTCGCCCGTGCTCCGCGAGGTTTTTCGTACCGTCGCCGCCGTGCACGTCGCCGCCGCGCAGATCCCGCAGCGGCTGACGCTGACCTTCCCCGTCCTGAACGCGGCGGCGCGCGTCGTGTTCCTCGTCACGGGCCCGGAAAAGGCGAAGATCGTGCGGACTGTTCTGTCAGAGCACGGCGGGCTGCCCGCCGCCCTCGTCCGGCCGACGGATGGCGAGCTCATCTGGCTCACCGATCGAGCGGCAGCCGCGCTCCACCCGGTGAGCCAGGCACGCTAGCGATGCCGCCCTTGACCGACGAGCCCTTCACGCTGGTCATCTTCGGCGCGTCGGGCGACCTGACGCGGCGCAAGCTCGTTCCCGCGCTCTGGAGCCTCTACGCCGGGCGGACGCTGCCCGAGCCGTTCACGATCATCGGCAGCGCGCGGAGCGAGGTCGGGCCCGACGAATTTCGCCTTCGCATGCGGGACGCCGTGCGCGAGTTCGCGCGAACCCAGCCGCCTTCCGCGAACGTCTGGGACCGCTTTGCCGCG
Source organism: Candidatus Rokuibacteriota bacterium (assembly GCA_003221595.1). GTDB lineage: Bacteria > Methylomirabilota > Methylomirabilia > Rokubacteriales > CSP1-6 > AR31. The sequence goes on from QHSM01000552.1 coordinate 3,516, forward strand.
TCCTTGTCTTACGTGCCCGGCGATCCCGCCGATCCGGCGCTCTACACCCGGCTCGAGCACACGCTGAAGGACGTGGAAGGCGCCCGGCCCGGGCCCGCGAACCGGCTCTTCTATTTCGCGACACCCCCGAGTCTGTACGACACCATCGTCGCGAACCTCGGGGCTTCCGGGCTCGCGAATCCGCGCGGGGGCTGGACGCGCATCATCGTCGAGAAGCCCTTCGGGCACGACTACGCGAGCGCGCGCGCGCTCAACAGCCAGCTGGCCAGCGCGTTTCGCGAGGACCAGATCTACCGCATCGACCACTACCTCGGGAAGGAAACCGTCCAGAACCTGCTGGTTCTACGGTTCGCCAACGAGATCTTCGAGCCCCTGTGGAACCGCAACCACGTGGCGGAGGTCCAGATCACCGTCGCCGAGGCGATCGGCGTGGAGACGCGCGGCGCGTACTACGAGGAGGCCGGCGCGCTCCGGGACATGATGCAGAATCACCTGCTCCAGCTCCTGTGCCTCATCGCGATGGAGCCGCCGGTCACCTTCGACGCCGGGCCCGTTCACGACGAGAAGAACAAGGTGATGCACGCCATCCGTCCTCTCGACGCGCGCAAGATCGACGAGATCGCGCTGCGGGGTCAGTACGGTCCGGGCTTCGCCGGGAGCAAGCCGGTTCCGGGCTACCGCCAGGAGAAGGGCGTCGCGCCGGATTCGCGGACCGAGACCTATGCGGCGCTGCGGCTCACCGTCGACAACTGGCGCTGGGCGGGCGTGCCCTTCTATCTCCGGACGGGCAAGCGCCTGGCCAAGCGCGTGAGCGAGATCGCGATCCGCTTCCACCGGACGCCCCACATGATCTTCCATCGCGCCCCGTCGGGCGTGGAGCCGAACGAGCTCGTGATCCGCATCCAGCCCGACGAGGGCATGGCGCTGACGGTTGCGGCGAAAACACCTGGTCCAGATCTCAAGCTCGGCCCCGTGGGTCTGGACTTTCGTTACGGCGAGGTGTTCGGCGCCGAGCCGCCCGAGGCGTACGAGCGGCTCTTGCTCGACGCGGTGCACGGCGACTCGACGCTCTACGCGCGCGCCGACTGGGTGGAAACGGCCTGGTCGCTTCTCGGTCCGGTGCTGGACGCCTGGGCCCAAGCGTCGGCGCCGCCGCCCCATCTGTACGAAGCGGGTTCCTGGGGACCGGCCGAAGCCGACGCGTTCATCGCGCGGGACGGGGGCGCCTGGAGACAGCCG
>QHSM01000553.1 GCA_003221595.1 Candidatus Rokuibacteriota bacterium
CGACCCACATCGCGAGCCACGCCGCCAGCCCCACCACGCCTCGCTCGACGAGCACCTGGAGGGGCGAGCTGTGAACGTGGCTGGTGCTCTTCTTCACCGCCTCCGGCAGCGCGTACTGTCGATACGAGCGCGCGACGCCGCCCGGTCCCACCCCGAGCCACGGGTGCTCGCGCCACATGACGAGTCCGCTCTGCCACATGTAGAGCCGCTCCCGCGCCGTGACGTCGTGCGGGTCGGCGAGGCTCCGGATCCGGGCGCTCAGGCGCTCGGGCCCCAGGAACGCGATCGCCACGACGAGCGCGAGACCGACGATCATGACGACGCGTCCGCGGCGGAGCGTGAGCAGCATGACGGCGAGGCCGGCCGTGAAGCCGACCCACGCGCCCCGCACGTAGGTGGCGCCGAGCCCGCCCAGCGTGACGAGCCACATGACCCAGCGCCCGCGCGTACGCCGCGCGGTCAACAGCGGCGGCAGGCCGGCCAGGAGCAGCATCGCGAGGATCCCGCCGAGCGTCATGTAGATGCTGAAGGGCCCGCGAGCCCGCTCGCACCGCGCGTAGAACCAGCCGAGCGGCCACAGCGTCGGGGTCGGCGTGGGGCACGTCGCCACCTGGACGACGCCCATGGCGCCGAGCATCGCCCCGAAGATCGCGAGCAGGCCGAGGAATCGCTCGATCCGGTCGGCGCCCCGGAGCGTGTCGGCGGTGACGAAGAACGCGAACGCGGTGAGCGTGCCCTTGGCGGCGAGAAGGCTTCGCCCCGGAACGTCCGACGCGAGGGCCGACACGAGGGTCGCCAGGCCGAAGATCGCGATGAAGATTCCCAGCGACCAGGGCTGATCTCGCCGCACGGTCGGATCGCGCAGGCGCCAGAGCCACAGCGCGGTGAGGACGGCCAGCGTGCTCTCGGAGAGGGTCACGGACGACGCGAGGCCGACGACGAAGATCGGAAACATGGCCCGGCTCAACGACGCGGCGTTCAGCCGGAGCACGGCGCGGAGCAGCCCGGCTGCCCCCAAGTCGGAAAGCATCCCGGATAGTGTAAATCCAGCGCCGTTGCGCAGATCGATCTCATGGCGTATAAGTCCGCCCGGGTGTTCGGCCGGAACCGAAGGCGAGTTCCAGAGTTTATGAGTTGGCCTGGGTCGTGCCGCCCGTTTTCGGGCGGGGAGGGCTCTTCATGGGGACCTGGCGACGGCGGTTGACGTTCGGGCTGCTCGCCCTCGTGCTGACGGCTGGCTGCTACAAGACGGAGTGCGAAGTCAACTGCGCCGACGGGTTCAACGAGACCGTGGACGACAAGTGCGGCGACGTGATCACGGCCCAGCTTGCCGCGGCGCACGGCGGCAGCTGCACGGGCCACGAGAAGAAGCACCTGTAGAGAGCTGGCCATCGGAGGCTCGTCGACCGGACCGGCGTGTGCGTGCCGGGGTGGATGGGCGTATCCTCGAAATCGCGGGAGCCGGCCTGGCTCGCAGCGCCTGCTCTCGGCGGCGAGAGGAGGGTCCATGTCCACCGCGTACAAGCTCCTGGCCTTCGGACTGCCCGTGCTCTTGCTGACCGCGGGCTGCTTCCGCAAAGAGTGCGAGATCAAGTGCGTCGACGGCTTCAAGATCACGACGGCTGACGAGTGTGAGGACTCGGTGACTCTCAGTCTCGCCAAGGACCACGGCGGCAGCTGCTCGGCCGAGGAGCACGTCGACTGGTGGTGGTGACGAACGCGCACCGCGGCACCAGCCCGTCTGTAACCCCTGACGTGCGCTCGCGGGCGGCTCAGTCTTTTCGGATTCGCGTGCTTCCGAGGTCGGCACTGGGCACCGACCGACGCCACTGCCAGATCGCCAGCTCACGCTTGAGGCGGCCCAGCACTCGGCCTCTCGGATCGACCTCCGCGAACACCGGTCGCGCGACCGGGCCGCGCGTGGCCGCGACTTCCGTTGCCGTGCGCTTCGAAGCTCCTATCATTGGTCGCCCCTAGTCTCTCTGCGCCAGCTCGTTGCGCACGCCCCTGACGCCGGGCACACCGCGAGCCACGTCGGAGGCGTGAGCCTTCGACTTGCGGTCCGGGGCCGAGCCGATCAGGGTCACCACGCTGTTGTCCGAGCGCACGCTGATGCCGGCCTCCTTGAGGCTCGCGTCCTTGTCGAGCCGGCCCTTGAGGGCCTTCTCGATCCCCTCGTCCTTGGCTTCCACGGACTTCCGCTGATCGTCCGGGACGACCTGCAGCGCGTTGCTGACGGACGTGACGCCGCCGGTCCCTCTGGCGATTTCCTCCGCGGCGCTCCGCTCCTGGGCACTCGACACCTTGCCGCGCAGCGTGATGACCCCGGCGTACGTCTCGACCTTGACGTGCCGGCCCGCCACGCGCTTGTCGAACACGAGCGACGACTTGGCCTTCGTGGTGATCCAGGAGTCCTTCATCATGTGGCCGGTGCCCGGCTTCGGGGCGTCGGCGGTCGTCGACTGGGCCATCG
>QHSM01000554.1 GCA_003221595.1 Candidatus Rokuibacteriota bacterium
ACGGATTCGTTTCTGCGTCGGATCAAGCAGCTCAGCTTCCTCGAGATCGATTGCCTCGAGTTCCGTCATCTCGAGGTCAACGGCGAGTCGGTCGTCTTCTTCGATCACGTCGAGCGGCTTCGGAAAGCCGCTGCGGAATCGCCGGTCGAGGCCGCGGCGCCGACTCAGGTCGTCCGGCCTGCGATGAGAGCGATCGAGCCGCGCGTCGAGCCGGTGAAATCCGAAGCGGTTCGGCCGCCGGTCGCCGAGGTGGTCCGCCAGCCAGCGGTCGAAGTGCGGACACCAGTCGCCGTGATGGTCCACCCCGAAGTGGTCCAGGCCGAAGTGGTCCAGCCTAAGGTGGTCCGCCCGTCGGTAACCGAAGCGGTTCGGCCGCCGGTCGCCGAGGTGGTGGTCGCCGCGGCAGTGCCCGACGCGGAGATTCAGGCGCCGAGCGCGCCGGCTTTCGTCGCTTCGCCGGCTGCCCCGGTCATTGCAGCGCGACCGGCTATCCAGGAATATCAGAGCGTGAGGCTCGTGACCGAGCCCGCGCCCGCGGTATCGGTGCCGCCCACCCTCGTGTCGCCTGAGCCGGCCGCCCCGGCCCCGGTGAAGCCGGCGCCCGCGCTGCAGCTCGAGCCGATCCAGGCCTCCGCGTACCCGGCGGTTGCGGACACGGGATCGAATGGACACGTGGCCGAAGCTACCCCGTCCGCCGTCATCGTGATCCCGATGGAGGCGCCGGCGAGTGTCGCGGCGATCCAGGAAGCGGAGCTGGTGAGCGCCCCGGTCGCGGCGGCAGTTCCCGTGAGCACGCCCGAGCCGGAGGCTCTCATGCCCGCCGAGCCCCCGGCGCCCGCGGGGGTCCCGGCGCAGACCCCGCCGGTGTGGGCGAAGGCCCAGGCCCAGCCCAACGGGAATCGGCCGTACTTCTTCGCGCAGGCGACGAAGAGTCCGTCGCCAGTCGAGGCTCCGGCCCCGGCGGTCGCAGCGGCTCCGGTCGCCGTGTCGTCGGCGCCCGCGCAGCCTAGCCCGACCAAGGCGGCTCTCGCAGTCGATGACCGTCCGGAGCTCGAATCGCTGAGCTTCCCGAAGGACGGCCTGTCTCGCCAGTGGCTGGAGTTCCTGAGCCAGCTCGGCGCGACCAAGTAGGGGATCACGGTGCCAGCTGAAATGGAAGACCAGACCCCGGTGACCGCTGGAGCGCCAACCGAAAGGCTGCGCGTCCTGCTCGTCGACGACAACGCGTCGGTCCTGCGGTTCCTGGCCTCGGCGTTCTCGTCGAACAACTGCCAGGTGACCACCGCGTCGACCGCGGAGCTGGCGCTCGAGCAGCTGGGCGATGACCCCTTCCACCTCGTGGTCTCCGACATCAAGATGCCGGGCCTGAGCGGTCTCGACCTGCTCCGCGCCGTCAAGGGTAAGCAGCCCGGCACGCCGGTCGTGCTCATCACCGGGGTACCGTCGGTCAACTCCGCGGTCTTCGGGCTGCGCCACGGCGCGTACGACTACCTTCCCAAGCCCTTCTCGGTGACCGAGGTGAAGGACCTCATCGGGCGGCTTCGGCGAGATCGTGCGGACGGCAACGGCAACGTCAATTATCCCGCCGGACTGACGGAGGAGCTGGCGCGGCGGCAGGCCGGCGTCGAGGTGATCTCGCGCATCGGCGAGGTAGCGCTGCAGGGACTCGAGCCCAGCGTCTTCGCGGAAAAGGTGCTCGAGTACACCATGCAGAGCCTCCGGTGCGACGGCGCGCTGATGCTGCTGCGCGACCAGGGCGGTCAGTTCAACGCGAGCCGCAAGGGCGAGCCGTCGCTGGTCGGCCAGATCCTGGCGCTCCTGCACGCCTCGTTCGGCGAGGTCGTCAAGACCGGCGGCCGCGAGACGTTCGTGCTGACGAAGCCCGAGCATGGCTTCGAGGGCCTCGCCGCGCTGGTGCCGGGGGTGGGCGACGCGATGGGCATCCTCTGCGTCGGGCGCAGTACCGACAACGGGGCCTTCCTGCCGGACGAGAAGGCGCTCCTGCTCGGTTACGCGCAGACCACGGCGGTCGCGCTTCAGAAGCTTCTCCTGCGCGAGCACCTCGAGCGGAACCTGATCGACACGATCTCGTCCTTCGTCATCGCGCTCGAGTCGAAGGACCCCTACCTCAAGGGCCACTCCGCGCGGGTGTCGCTGTACTCGGGCGAGCTCGCTGGCGTCATGGGCGTGCCGGCGGCCGACGTCGTGCTGATGAGCCGGGCCGGGATGCTGCACGACCTCGGCAAGCTCGTCATCATGGACAATATCCTCCGCAAGCCCCGTCAGCTGACCGAGGAGGAATTCGAGCTGATCCGCACGCATCCGGTGGTCGGCGACAAGATTCTCAAGCCGCTGCGGTTCCTCGCGTGCGAGGCCAAGGCGGTCCGTCACCACCACGAGCGATACGACGGCAAGGGCTATCCCGACGGGCTCAAGGGCGACGACATTCCGCTCATCGCCCGCGTCGTGTCGGTCGCGGATGCGTTCGACGCGATGACCTCCGACCGCCCGTACCGGAGCAAGCGACCGCTGCCGACGGCGATGGAGGAGATCGTGCGCGGCGCCGGCACGCAGTTCGATCCGCTCGCCGCCGATGCGTTCTCGACGATCCCGCTGGCGCGTCTGGAGCAGATCAGCCACCACCTCGATCTTCGGTCGGTGGCCTTCGCCGACGCGGCGGTCGCGCCGTTG
>QHSM01000555.1 GCA_003221595.1 Candidatus Rokuibacteriota bacterium
ACCGGGAGAACTCTATGTCGCGCTTCGCGTGGCTCGCTCCGTGCCTCGTCGTGCTGTCGGCGCTCACGAGCGTCGGGCTCGTCCAGGCGCCCGACGCGGATGCCCAGAAGAAGATCCTGAACATCGCCGCCAAGGAGCCGGATACCCTCGACCCCCACTCGAGCACCCTCGGACAGAGCCAGGCCATCTCGCGGTTCATGTTCCGGGGGCTCACGCGCTTCGCCATCAAGGACGGCAAGGTCACGACGTCCGAGGTGGAGCCGGATCTCGCCGAGAGCTGGACGCTCTCGCCCGAGGGCACGATCTGGACGATCAAGCTCAAGAAGGGCGTGCAGTTCCACAAGGGCTACGGCGAGATGACCGCCGAGGACGTCAAGTTCAGCTTCGAGCGCCAGATCAACAAGGCGCCCGGCACCCGCTACGGCGTCAACCTCGACGCGATCAAGTCGATCGAGATCGTGAACCCGCACACCGTGCAGATCGCGCTGAAGGCTTTCGATCCGATCTTCCTGCTCCGGATGGTGGGCTACCAGCAGGGCTACATCATCTCCAAGAAGGCCTTCGAGAAGCTCGGGGACGGGTTCAAGTGGAACCCGGTCGGCACCGGCCCCTTCTACTTCGACCGGCACTCGCCGCGCGAGAAGATCGTCCTGAAGGCGTTCGACAAGTTCCACGGCGGCCGGCCGCAGATCGACGAGGTGAACTGGTTCGACGTGCCGGAGGACGCCACCAAGCTGATCGGGCTCGAGAAGGGGACGTTCGACCTGCTCTACCCGGAGGCGGTCACCGCCGACTTCACCGACCAGGTGAAGAAGATGGGCGCCATCATCGATCGGCGCGGGCCGGGCGGCCAGGAGCGCTTCTACATCAACATGACCCAGCCGCCGTTCGACGACATTCGCGTTCGGAAGGCGTTCATGCACGCCATCGACCGCAAGGCCATCAAGGAGACCATGTACCCCGGCGACCTGGCCCGCCTGGCGAGTAGCTGCGTGCCGCCGGGCTACTTCGGCCATGTCCCGATGAAGTTCCCGGAGTACAACCCGGAGCTCGCCAGGAAGCTCCTGGCCGAGGCCGGCCATCCGAACGGCTTCACGATCAAGAACTACTTCATCAGCAAGTCGTTCTTCTATCCCAAGGTCATGACCCTGGCCCAGGAGCAGCTCAAGAAGGTCGGCATCAACGTGGAGCTGCAGGTCGTCGAGCACGCGACGTTCCACGAGAACATCCGAAAGAACCTCGACCCCTTCGTGCTCTACGGCGGCACGCGCATCACCGACGCCGATCCGTGGCTGTCCTTGTTCTTCGAGTCCACCGAGATCCCCGATCCGACCACCGGCAACAAGGGCACCAACTTCGCCCACTACAAGGGGATGGACGATCTGCTGGCCGCCGGCCGCGTCGAGCGCGACGTGAAGAAGCGGGCCGCCATCTACGCCGAGACGCAGAAGCGGCTCGAGCGGGACCTGGTGTGCCTGCCGCTGCAGGACGTGCCGAACCAGTGGGCGCGTAATCCCAAGCGGGTGAGCGCGCCGTTCGATCCCAACTACGGCGAGTTCTCGCTGCACTACAGCTACAACTATCCGGAGATGCTCAAGGTGCTGAACTGAGCCGGCGGGGCTAGGCGATGTTCCAGTACGTGCTGCGCCGCCTGCTGATCGCCGTCCCCATGCTGCTGGGGGCCATGAGCATCGTGTTCGTCGCGATGCGGGTCCTGCCCGGCGACCCGTGCGTCGCCATGATGGGCGACCAGGCCACCAGTGGGGCGCTGGCCGATTGCACCAGGAACCTCGGGCTCGACCGCCCGCTGGCGGTGCAGTACGTGGACTATCTCTGGCGCTCGGTCCAGTTCGATTTCGGCAAGTCATTCCGCCAGGGCTATCCGGTCAGCGACTACATCGGACGCATGTTCCCCCACACCTTCGTGCTGGTCATGGCCAGCGCGGTCGTGGCGGCGCTGGTCGGGATTCCCATCGGCATCGTGTCGGCCCTCAAGCGCCGCAGCCCGCTGATCGACTATCCGCTCCGCATCATCGCGCTCCTGGGACTCTCGATGCCGGTGTTCTGGCTGGGGATCCTGCTCCTCATCGTGTTCTCGCTCCACCTGGATCTCTTCCCGCTGATCGGGGGCGGCGATCTGGACGGGGTCATCGCCATGATCGGCTCGGGCGAGGCCTTCACCGATCCCCGGGATTTCCTGCGCGCGGTGGGGGATGTGCTCCATCACCTGGTGCTGCCGGCGCTGGCGCTGGGGTTCACCCTGGCCGCCACCGTGAGCCGGCTCTCGCGCTCGGCGATGCTCGAGGTGATCAGCCAGGACTACATCCGGACCGCGCGCGCCAAGGGCCAGCGCGAGCGCCTGGTCGTCTACAAGCACGCCCTCCGCAACATGATGGTCCCGCTGCTCACCATCATCGGCATTTTCGTCGCCATCGCCCTGACCGGCACCGTGCTCACCGAGACGGTCTTCACGCGGCCGGGCCTGGGCAAGATGCTGGTCGACGCGATCGGCGCGCGCGACTATCCGCTGGCCCAGGGCGCCATCACGGTGTTTACCATGATCATCATCGTGGTCAATCTGGTCGTCGACCTGCTCTACGCGGTCGTCGATCCGCGGATCACCTTCCGGTAAGCGAGAGCCGAGGAGACTCGATGGCCGTCGTTCGCCGAGCCGATCCGGTCGACCTGGCCGGCCTGCGAGCCGCAGAGGCGCCGCGGAGCACGACCCGCGGCCGCCTGCGCCGGTGGCTGCCGATCAGCATCGGGCTCGCCCTGGCGATGACCATGATCCTCGTCGCCGCGGCGGCGCCGCTGATCGCGCCGCTGAGCCCGTCGGCCCAGTACTCCGATGCGGTGCTGAAGGGGCCGGGGGCGATCGATCGTCATCTGCTCGGCACCGACGAGTTCGGCCGCGACCTGCTCAGCCGTATCATCTGGGGGGCGCGCGTCTCGCTCGAGGTCGGGCTGGTCTCGGTGGCGTTCGCCTTCGCGCTGGGGGTGCCGCTGGGCATCGTGGCCGGCGTGATCGGGGGCCGAGTGGAGATGCTCATCATGCGGGGCGCCGACATGCTGATGGCCTTCCCGACGCTCCTGCTGGCGCTGATCATCGTGACGGCGCTGGGTGGCTCGCTGGCGAACGAGATGCTGGCCATCGGCGTCGCGCTGACGC
>QHSM01000556.1 GCA_003221595.1 Candidatus Rokuibacteriota bacterium
CGCCCTACATGAGCGGCGAGCCCTTCCATCGCTGCACGCACACCGCGCTGTCGCCGCAGGGAGATCTGTACGTGTCCGACGGCTACGGTAACTCGCGCGTGCACAAGTACTCGCCGAACGGCACGCTGCTCCGCTCGTGGGGCGAGCCCGGCACCGATCCCGGCCAGTTCAACATTCCGCACAACATCTGCTGCGACGCCGACGGCTGGGTGTACGTGGCCGATCGCGAGAACCATCGCGTCCAGGTGTTCGACGGCAACGGCCGGTTCGAGGCGCAGTGGAACAACATGCATCGTCCCTCGGGGCTCTGCATGGAAGGCGGCGCGCCGGGGCGCTTCTACGTCGGCGAGATCGGCGGCGGTATGGGCGTCAACTACGACATGCCGAACATCGGCCCGCGGGTCAGCATCTACAGCCACAAGGGCGAGATGCTGGCGCGGCTGGGGCACCGCCCGGCCGGCCTCGAGCCGGGCCAGTTCGTCTCGCCGCATGGGCTCGCCGTCGATTCGCGCGGCGACATCTACGTCGGTGAGGTCGCGTTCACCAACTGGCGCAATCGCTACAAGGACCAGGCCCCGCCGGCCGGGCTGCGCAGTCTCCAGAAGCTCGTCAAGGCGCGGTAACCGCAATGCAGGTCGGCGCGATCTTTCCGCAGACGGAGTGCGGGACCGACGTCGCCGCGATCGGCGAGTTCGTCCGCGGCGTGGAGGCGATGGGCTACGACCACCTGTTCGTGGCCGATCACGTCCTCGGCGCCGACCCGAAGTTCCATTCCCACCCGTCGCTGGCGAACTACTCGCACGAGGCCGTGGTGCACGAGGCGCTGACGCTCATGGCGTACCTCGCGGCCCTCACCAGCCGGATCACGCTGGCGACCGGCATCCTGATCCTGCCGCAGCGGCAGACGGCGCTGGTGGCCAAGCAGGCGGCGCAGATCGACGTGCTGAGCGGAGGGCGGCTGCGCCTCGGGATCGGCGTCGGCTGGAACGCGGTCGAGTACGAGGCGCTCAACGAGACCTTCGAGAATCGCGGGCGGCGCGCGGCCGAGCAGGTCGCGGTGCTGCGCGCCCTGTGGACGCAGCCGGTCGTCGACTTCCGCGGCGAGTTCCACCGTATCAGCCACGCCGGGCTCAACCCCATGCCGATCCAGCGGCCGATTCCCGTCTGGTTCGGCGTCGGCAGCCGCGACCACGCGGTGCCGCCCGAGCCCGCGCTGCGGCGGATCGGACGGCTGGCCGACGGCTGGAGCCCCAACCTGACGCCCGACGCGCAGGGCGGGGCGATCGTCGCCCGCGTGCATCGGTACGCCCGCGAGGCCGGCCGCGACCCCGCGAAGCTTCCCATGGAGGGACGCATCCGGCTCGCCGGTCAGGATGCGAGCGGATGGGTGAAGCAGGTGAACGCGTGGACGGCCCTCGGCGCCACGTCGGTCATCGCCGAGCCGCGCGGCGCCGGCCTCACGTTCCCCGATGGCCATCTCGACGTGCTGCGTCGCTTCAAGGACGCGATGAAGGAGGTCGCATGAGCCAGCCGCTGACGCTCAGGATCTTTTCCGACTACGTCTGACCCTGGTGCTACCTCAGTACCGTGCGTATTGAGCGCCTCCGGACCGAGCACAACGTGAAGATCGAGTGGGTACACTTCCCCCTTCACCCGGAAACCCCGGGGGAAGGCCGCTCGCTGGCCGAACTGTTCGCCGGGCGCGGGGTGGACCGAACGGCCATGCACGCGCAGATGAAGGCGCGCATGGACGCCGAGGGCCTGCCGTACGGCGAGCGCACCATGACCTACAACAGCCGCCTCGCCCAGGAGCTGGGCAAGTGGGCCGACACGCAGCCCGGCGGCGAGGCCATCCACGACGCAATGTTCCGCGCCTACTTCGTGGAAGCGCGGAACATCGGCGATCCCGCGGTGCTCCTGGAGATCGTGGACAAGCTGGGCCTGTCGAGCGAGGACGCGCGCGAGGTGATCGAGAAGCGGACCTTCAAGGACGCCGTCGACCAGGACTGGGCGCTCTCGCGACAGCTCGGCGTGACGGGCGTGCCGACGTTCGTGGCCGGCGGATACGGCGTCGTCGGCGCTCAGCCCTACGAGACGCTGGAGCGCCTCGTCGAGAAGGCCGCGTCCGAGGAGAATCACTGACATGCTGCCGGCCCCGGGGTTCCACCACCTTCATCTGAACTCCGTCGATCCCGACGCGGCGATCGGCTTCTACACCCGGCACTTTCCTTCGACGTCGAAGACGAGCTGGGGCGGGCTACCGGCGCTCGCGTCGCCGAACAACGTCCTGGTCCTGTTCACCCGGGTCGCCGCGCCGCCGCCCACGTCGCCGCAGACCGCGATCTGGCACTTCGGCTGGCACGTCACCGACTCGCGCAAGAGCCTCGAGACCTACCGGAGCCGGCCGGACGTCACGCTGCTGCCGCTCTACACCGGCGACGATGGCCGCTCGGTCTTCATCAGCAGCGACACCTGGCCCGGCACCGGCGGCGTGCTCGGACTGACCAGGCCGCAGATCGTCGAGGCCAAGGCGCGCGGCGTGCAGGCGACCCGCGTCGGGGGCTTCGCGTACATGCAAGGCCCCGACAACGCGCTGGTCGAATACGCGGGCAACCATCCGGCCGAGCGCTTCAACCACGTCCACTTCTTCCAGGAAGACCCGTACTGCGCGCAACTCTGGTACCAGGAGCACCTCAACGCGCCGGTGTACGCCGGGCGAACCGCCCCGGCGCAGATGACGCAGGCCACCTGCAAGGTGGCGCGTGGCGCCGATCGGACGTTTCCCGCGCTCGAGCCGGACGGCATGTTCCGGTCGCCGTCGGCCGCCGTGGTATTCGGCGACGTGGCCTTTCTCTGGTACATGCGGCAGGGCGATCGGCCACTCGTGAGCCCGCGCGGGCATCTCTACGACCACATCGCGCTCGGCGTCGCCGATCTCGACGCCTGGGTCGCCAAGCTACGCGGCGAGGGCGTGCGGTTCCTCGAGGAGCCCTACAAGCTCGGCGCCACCCGCGCGGTGATGATCGAGGGCCCGAGCCGCGAAGCGCTGGAGCTGGTCGAGGCCCGGTAGCCGGTGATTCACCTCGGGCCGCGCCGAGCAATGAAGTCGAGCGTGGCCTGCGCGCAGCGCTCGGCGTCGCTCGCCGCGACGTGGTAGGAGTTGCCCGGAATCACCAGTAGCTCGGAATTCGGGATCTGCTGCTGCCACGCGCGTGTCTCCTCCACCGACGCCAGGCCGCTCTCGTCGGTGGTGATGAC